>DBGBSM010000347.1:0-9990 GCA_048468815.1 Parabacteroides sp. | reverse complement strand
ACCAGGCTTTAAACAGAATTAAACCATGTGTAAAGCTATACCGTTTAAACCCGTTTAAAATATCAATTTGTTTAAGACTAAATTAAAGCAGTATAAAGCAAATATGTACCAATCGTTTTGCCACCTACTTTTTAAAAACATGCTTCTACACCGCTCCAGTAAAGGGATTCCGTGCTTTGTGCTATTATGCTAAAAGTGTACCTTTCGATTTGCCGCCCATAAACATGCCCGGAACCGCCGCCGGAAGCCGAAATTAGGATACCTTTGCCTGTACCGCTTGACGCCGGACGCAGCGAACCGGCAAAACAATTCGTTCAGGAAGCCGGTTAAAAAGAACCGGACAGAAGAAAAAAATGAAGAAATACTGGCAAATACTGCTCCGTTACAGGAAAAGCGTCATGCTGTCGCCCTTCCTCGTGCTGATTATCGCGTTGTGCGAAACCGTACAACCGCTTTTTATGGCCGAAATCGTAGATAACGGGGTAATGAAAAGCGACCTGTCGGTGGTAACCCGCATCGGCACGTACATGGTGTCGATTTCCATTGCGGGGATGCTGGTGAACGTGCTGAACGTATACCTGTCGTCGTACACCTCGGTAGGGTTCGGTACCGACCTGCGCGCCGCCCTGTTTACCCGGATACAGCAATTATCGTTTTCCGAAATCGACCGGTTCAGCCCCGCTTCGCTCATTACCCGGCTCACGAGCGATATTTCGCGCATCCAGCAGGTGGTGCTGATGTCGATGCGGATGTTGCTGCGCTCGCCCCTGATGCTGGCGATGGCCGTTTTCTTCGTGGTGCGCATCAACGCCGGGCTGGCGCTTACCCTGATAGCCGCCATACCGGTATTGGGCATCGCCGTGTACCTGATTCTGCGGAAAGGATTTCCCTACTTCCTGAAAGTACAGCAAAAAATAGACCAGCTGAACGAAGTGGTGCGCGAAAACCTGATTAACATCCGGGTAGTGAAATCGTTCGTGCGCGAAGAGTACGAAACGAAAAAATTTATCCGCAGCAGCGAGGAGTTGCGCGACATGGTAATCCGGGCGTCGGATATTATCGTATCCATCTTCCCGGTGATGCAACTGGTAACGAACCTCTCCATCATCGCCATCCTGTGGGTGGGCGGCCGGAAAGTGATTTCGGGCGAATTGCAGGTGGGACAGCTTATCTCGTTCGTAAACTACCTGACGCAGGTATTGATGTCGCTCATGCTGCTTTCGATGATTATCATGACTTTCGCCCGGGCTTCGGCCTCGTCGGGGCGGATACTGGAAGTGCTCGATACGGAGCCTTCGCTTATCGATACCCCGGAAGGGTTGCTGAACCGGTACCGGATTACGCGGGGAGAAATCCGGTTCCGCAACGTGAGTTTCCGCTACCGCGACGGCGAAACCGACGTATTGCGCAACATCAGTTTCCACATACAGCCCGGGCAAACGGTAGCGGTGGCGGGCGCCACGGGCTCGGCCAAGAGCTCGATGGTGCAGCTTATTCCGCGGCTGTACGACGTTACGGCGGGCGAAATACTCATCGACGGCGTGCCGGTGCCGGCGTACAACCTCGCCGAGTTGCGCTCGCAGATAGGCATGGTGCTCCAAAAGAACGAACTGTTCAGCGGCACCATCGCCGACAACCTCCGCTGGGGAAAACCGGACGCTACCTTCGACGAGATAGAAGAGGCCGCCCGGGTGGCGCAGGCCGACGAATTTATCCGCTCCTTTCCCGAAGGATACGATACGTTGCTGGGGCGCGGCGGCGTAAACCTTTCGGGGGGCCAGAAACAACGGTTGTGCATCGCCCGGGCGTTGCTGCGGAAACCCCGCATCCTGATTCTCGACGACAGTACGAGCGCCGTCGACTCGGAAACGGAGCTGCGCATACGGAACAACCTGAACCGCTGGCTGGGCGATACCACGGTGCTGATTATCACCCAGCGTATCCACACCATGCAGTCGGCCGACCGGATCATCCTGCTCGACGACGGCGGATTAAGCGCCATGGGTACTCCCGGCGAGCTGCTGCACACGTCGGAAATGTACCGCGAGATTTACAATTCGCAACAACTCATTCCGTAGGCTATGGCGCACAACGAACATCTCAAATACAACGCGAAGCCGCAGGCGGGAAAAAAGACGTTTCTGCGGCTGGCCGGTTACCTCACGCACGACCGGTTGCTGCTCGCGGTAATCGGCTTGCTGATTCTCATCAACATAGCGGCCAGCCTGACGGGCTCGTACATGCTGCGGCCCATCATCAACAACTACATCATCCCGGGCGACTGGCACGGCCTGGTACGCATCTTGCTGTTGCTGGGCGGCATTTATTTAACCGGCGTGGCGGCATTGTACATAGAGTACCGGCTGCTCAACAAAATCGGACAGAACACCGTTGCCCGGATGCGCGCCGACTTGTTCCGCAAGATGGAGCGGTTGCCGGTAAGCTATTTCGACACCCACCAGACGGGCGACCTGATGAGCCGCTATACCAACGACATCGACCGTATCAGCGATGCGCTGACGGATAGCTTGTCGGACATGCTTTCGAGCGCGCTGACGGTAATCGGCATTTTCTGCCTGATGCTGGTTATCAGCCCTATCTTGACGTTGGTTACGCTCGTTACCGTGCCGGTAATGTTTCTGAGCGCCCGGCTTATCGTGAAAAAGAGCCGGGTGTACTTCAAATCGCAACAGGAGGTATTGGGTAACGTGAACGGGTATATCGAGGAAATGATCAGCGGGGAAAAGGTAATCCGGGTGTTCGGGCAGGAAGAACGGGTGGAGAACGAGTTCGGGCGGCTGAACCGCGACTTGCAGGATAAATCGAAAAAGGCGCAGTTTTATTCGGGCCTGATGATGCCGGTGATGCAGAACCTGAGTACGCTGAATTACGTGCTTATCACGATTGTAGGTGCCTTGCTGGCGATTTACCGGGGGTTCGACGTAGGCGGCCTGGCGGCTTTCCTGCAATACTCGCGCCAGTTCGGACGGCCGGTTAACGAATTGGCCAGCCTGTACAACAGCATCCAGGCGGCTTTGGCGGGCGCGGAGCGCATCTTCGAAGTGATAGACGAGGCGCCGGAACCGCCCGATGCGCCGGATGCTTTCGTACTGGAGGAGGTACGGGGCGACGTGCGGATGCACGAGGTATATTTCGGGTACCGCCCCGACAAAATCATATTGAAAGGGATTTCTTTCCATGCGGCTGCCGGCTGCAAAGTGGCGCTCGTAGGCGCTACGGGAGCCGGTAAAACCACGATTATGAATATGCTGCCCCGTTTTTACGACATCGAGGGAGGCGAAATCACGGTAGACCGGCATCCGATTCGCGACGTAACGCGCAACAGCCTGCGCCGCTCGATGGCTATCGTACTACAGGATACGCATCTGTTTACGGGTACGGTACGCGAAAATATCCGGTTCGGCAGGCTCGACGCCACCGACGAGGAAATCGTCCGGGCGGCGAAGCTCACGGCCGCCCACTCGTTTATCAAGCGGTTGCCGCACGGCTACGATACGATGCTCGAAAACGACGGGGCCAACCTGAGCCAGGGGCAGCGCCAATTGCTGAATATCGCCCGGGCGGCCGTGGCCGACCCGCCTATCTTGCTGCTCGACGAAGCGACGAGCAACATCGACACGCGCAGCGAAATACTGATACAAAAGGGGCTCGACCAACTGATGCAGGGACGTACCAGCCTGGTTATCGCCCACCGGCTTTCCACCATCCGCAACGCCGACCTGATTCTGGTGCTGGAGCACGGAAAAATCATCGAGCGGGGTACGCATGAAGAATTGCTCCGGATAAAAGGAAAATACTATTCCCTCTATCAGGAGCAATTCGAATAATATATATATAGCGAGCGTAAAGAGTTTTAATGAAGCAGCGGAACTACGTATTTGGCCAGGGCGTACCCGCCGAAGAACAGCCAGAGGTACAGGGCGAAGGCCAGCAGGAAAGGCTTGGCTCCCGCCTGCTTGAATTTCTGGAAGTTGGTTTCGGCGCCCAAGGCCGTCATCGCCATCGTAAGCATAAAGGTATCGACGTTGTTGATTCCTTCTACCACCGGGTGGGGAAGCAGGTCGAACGAGTTGAAGCCAATAACCAGTAAAAATCCGAATGCGAACCAGGGGATGGTTATTTTCCGTTTCTCCGCTACCGCTTCGGCGCCTTTTTTTACCACGGCCCGCGAAAGGAGCAGGCTCATCACCAGCAATACCGGCGCCAGCATCATTACCCTAATCATTTTTACGATGATGGCCGCGTCGGATATTTCCTTGCCCATCGCGTTGCCGGCGCCTACCACGTGTGCTACCTCGTGCAAGGTGGAGCCGGTATAGATGCCCATCTGCTGCGCGTCGAGGTGAAAAAAGCCGGCGCGGTACAGGGCGGGATAGATAAACATGGAAAGGGTTCCGAAAATCACCACGGTAGAAACGGCCACCGCCGTTTTATAGGGTTGCGCCTTTACTACGGGTTCGGCGCCCAATACGGCTGCGGCTCCGCAGATGGCGCTGCCGGTAGCGGTAAGGAGCGACAAATCGCGGTCCATCTTCAACAGCTTGCCGAATGCCAGGCCGAATAAAATGGTACAGATTACCACGACCGTATCGACGAGTATGCCGGCCATCCCGATGGCGACCACGCTCTGGAAGGTGAGGCGGAATCCGTACAGGATAATGCCGTACCGCAGCACTTCCTTGGTGCAGAACTTAATGCCGGGCACCCAGGTTTCGGGCAGGTGGTTACGCAAACTGTTGGCGTAAATCATCCCCAGGATGATGCCCACGATGAGGGGGCTTAACGAAAGGTTTTTAACGAAAGGGAAATCCGCAATGTAAAATGCCGAACACGAAAACAGGGCGATCAGGAGAATGCCGTGTAGCGTGTTGCTTCTTTTTTCGCTGAACATGTTATTATCGATTGATGTTGGTTTCTTTTCCGTTCCGGCGACACGCCGCTTTGTAACCGGGAAGTGCGAGCCGTGTATAAAAACAAGCTCGCCCGGATAGGGCGGAACGCCGCTTTTTTCTTATTCGCGGCAAAAGTACGATTTATTTTCCAGCGGAGAGAATCTAAAATTTTTATACGGGATAACCAAAAGTTATAAAGGTGTAGCTACATCAGGTGCAGAAGAAGGATTCCGGCGTAGCAGTGTTCAACCGAAGGTTATATATCAAGGTATGGTTACATTTTCGTTGAAAAACCATTCCGACAAACGGGAGCGCCGAAGGTTATATATAAAGGTATGGCTACATCCCGTTATAGAGCTGTGAAAACCGGATAAAACTTTCTTCCATTCCGCCGTTACGGCCTTGTTTCTCTACAAACGAAAACATCCGCTCGGCGGCGAAATCCGTAACGTCGATTACTTTCAGTTTGCCCGAGGCCAGCTCGCGGCTTACGGCGCGTACCGACAATACGCTCAGGCAATCGCAGTTTTCCAGGAAGAGCTTGATGCTTTCGGTACTGCCTAACTGAAGTAATACGTTCAACGCACTGAGCTTGATGTGGCGCGCCGCCAATGCCGACTCGAACACTTCCAAGGTACCGGAGCCGTTTTCACGTAAAACCAACGGCAGGCGGCTCAGTTGCTCCAGCGTAATTTCGTCGAGCTCCGCCAGTTTACCCGCCGAATGGGTTACTACCACCAGCTCGTCTTTCATAAACGGGGTGTAATGCAACGTGTTGAGGCGGGTATTTCCTTCCACCAATCCCAACGTAATTTTATCGTCCGTAACGGCTTGCTCTATTTCGCGGCTGTTCCCGTTGATAAGCGACACATGCACTTCCGGGAATTTCTGGATAAACGACGACAAGACGGGCGGCAGGATGTATTGCGCAATCGTGGTGCTGGCGCCTAAGGCGAGGGCACCCGAGAAATGACGCGTCAGCAAATTCATTTCGAATTCGAGGCGCCGGTAATCGGCCAGTATCTTCGCCGCATGCGAGGCCAGCAACTCGCCGGCTTGGGTAAGCCGCACCTGGTTGCCGGTGCGTTCGAAAAGCGGGGTTTTATATTGAAGCTCGAGCTCCTGGATGTGTTTGCTGATGGCGGGCTGGCTGATAAAGAGCTCTTTCGAAGCTTTGGTAAAGCTCCGGTTCTGCGCTACGCTCTGGAATACTTTCAGCCGGAAATCGAACATATTCTTTTGTGTTTTATTTTTACAAATCGAACTACGGGAAACAGCCGGCGCTGCACAAGGCTGTGGAACCGGCTAACCGACCGCTCTGAAAGGCAAATTCTCTTTCTTTTAAATTCTCCGTGCCTCTGTGCCTCTGTGTTTCATTCTACTACCTGGAACCGAGTTTGCCACAACACATACGTTAACCGGAAGCAAAGGAATCGATAAAAATCCATATCGGCAATAATCCGGGGCAATTTATCCGCGGCCGGTTGGCTAATCTGTATAAAATCGCTACTTTTGCTTGACAAAGAAACGAGGACAGGGAGCGCCCCCGCATAACCGGACCAGGGTTGTTTTTTACTTTCGGCTCGCCTCGTTTTCGCTTCGAAAAAACAAACTCTCGATAACCGACGCAATGAAAAAGAAAAAAAGAAAAGCTTTCCGGATAACCCTGATCGTTCTCGGCTGCCTCATTCTGTTGCCCGTAGCCGCCTTCCTTACCGTTTCATGGGCCGTACTGCCGCCGGAAAAACTTACGCCGCTGGTAGTGAATATGGCCGGCGAATACCTGGACGCCGACCTGGAGTGCGAAAAGATAGAGCTGACGTACTTCGAAACCTTCCCCTACTTAGGCGTAGCGCTTACCAACGGACGAATAACCAGCCAGGTAGCCGCCGATTCCGTTCCGCCTGCGGAGCAACGACCGGCATTACCCGCCGATACGCTCGTGGCGTTCGCCAAATGCGTGGTGTCGGTACAGCCGGCTGATTTCCTGTTTCGTAATAGAATCACGGTGAAAGACGTGGTGTTTATCCGTCCTTCCATTTACGGATACGTAAATCCGGCGGGCCGGGCGAACTGGGATATTTACCAGGCAACCGACTCCGTAGCGGCAGCCGATACGGTGCCGGCCGCACCGGTTCCGCCCGTTTTCATACAGCATGTGCGCATCATCGACGGTACATTGACTTACGACGACCGGCAAACCAACCTGTACACCCACCTCGACGGCTTCTATTTTATCGCCGATTGCGCGGTGGAACACAAAAGTGCGCAACTCGATATGAAAACCGGCTGGAAAGCCTTCCAGTTCGAAAGCCCCGAGTATGTACTCGAAAACGACCTGGCCCTCGACTTGAAAAGCAAAATCGGGCTGAGCGACAGCCTGCGCCGGGTAACGCTTACCGATACGGAAATCCGGGTAAACCGGCTGCCGTTTACCTTGAACGGCACGCTGTTCGGGAACAAAGAGAAAAGATGCCTCGAAATGGACTTGCAATACGGCCTCGACGTACCCGACCTGAACACCTTGCTGGCCTTTATTCCGTCGGCTTACCTGAAGAAAGACAATACAACGAAAATTACAGGCGCCGTGAAGCTCGAAGGTACCGTAAAAGGCGAACTGGGCGACAGCATCTATCCGGTACTTACGGCCTGCTGCGTATTGGAAAACGGCTCGCTCCAGGGAAAATCGGCCGACAGCGGCATCGACAAGCTGGCGCTCGACGTAGATGTGGTGCTCGATATGGCTCACAGCGACTCGTCGTTTATCGAACTGGCGCGTTTCTTTATGCAAGGGAAACATTGTTCGTTCGATATGCAGGCGAAAGTAACCGACCTGCTCGTGAATCCGGATATAAACGCCTCGCTGAAAGGGAACATCGACTTTACGGAAATGTCGAAAAATTTCCTGCACCCGGATACGCTGATTATGGAAGGGGCTATCCGTACCGACCTGGAAACCCGGTTCCGGATGAGCGACGTGGCGCAGGGGAATTACGGAAAAATATTCGCCCGGGGCGAAATGGACATACAGCACTTCAAAGCCATCAGCGTTCCGTTCGATGTAGATATGACGGTAACGCAGGCCCGGTTGAAGGTGGATTCGGAAACGCGGGCGGAAAAATTCCTGAAGGACCAGAAGTTATTGAGCACGAACTTGTTTATCGACAGCCTGAATATCCGTTGGAAAGATAAAATCGTAACCACGCTCGCCCAGTTGAACCTGGCGATGGCCGCTCCTCCTACTTCGGATACCACGGCGATTATCCCGATGGCCGGGATGATTCGCTTTAACCGGCTGCGCACGTTGTTGCCGGATTCGGTGTGGCTCTGGGCGGGTAAAACCGAACTGAAGGGGGGCATCAAGCCGTCGCCTTCCGATAAGAAAGTGCCGGTTATGGCAGCGGTAATCCAGTCCGACAGCTTAGCTTATATGTATCCGCAGTATCATTCGGGTATCTTACTTACCAACAGTGCTTTCGACATGAGTGCTTTTCCTTACAAAACCGATACGAACACCCGGAGGCGCCGGCGTTTCACCACCCTCGGCCGCGATTCGCTGCGCCAGCGGATGCGTGCGCAACGCGACACGACACTGATGCTCGACCGGAGCACTTCGCAATGGCTGCGCCGGTGGGACGTAAAAGGGAACGTGGTGTTTAACGAAATGAAGGCGTTCAGCCCGTTCTTTCCTCTCCGTATCGGGATGAACGGCAGCACGGTGCGTTTTACGACGAACGAAATCGATTTGTCGGGTGCCCGGCTGCGACTCGGGAAATCGGACTTTACGCTGAACGGCGCTATCAAAAACATGCGGCGCGCCTTGCTGGGCGGCGGGAAGCTAACAGCCGAACTGTCGGTGGCATCCGATTATATCGATTGCAACGAATTGATGAACGCCATGAGCCGCGGCATGCTTTATACCGAACAACAGGTGGCCGCTTCGGCGGCCGATATGGCTACCGAAGGCTTTTCGGATTTCCAGGAATCGGCCGATCGGATAAGCGACCGTACGGACGAGAGCGATACCTCGGGGGTATTCGTTTTACCGAAATTCCTCGACGTAACGCTCAAGATGAAGGGAAATAAAATAGATTTCGACGACCTGAACCTGGAAAACGTAACCGGCGGGGTAACGATGAAAAATCAAAGCCTGCAACTGACCGACTTGAACATGCACTCGAATATCGGTTGCGGAAGCCTTACGATGATTTATACGGCTGAAAACAAGCAAAAGGCGTACGCCGGTTTCGACCTCGATATGGAAAAGATACTGGTAGATAAGCTCATCGGCCTGTTCCCCTCGATGGATACGCTGGTACCGATGCTGCGGTCGTTCGAAGGTATCGTGGATTGCCAGCTGGCCGCCACGTGCGATATGGACTCTACCATGTCGATCGTACTGCCTACCTTGTACTCGGCTTGCCACCTATCGGGCAAGGATATGGTGCTGCTCGACGGCGAAACGTTTACGGAAATATCGAAAACGCTGATGTTCAAGAACAAAAAGCGGAATATGATCGACCAGATTGCCGTAGACCTCACCGTAAAAGACAACAAAATCGAAGTGTATCCGTTCCTGGTTGAAATGGACCGGTACCGGGTAGCCGTAGGCGGAACGCACAACCTCGACATGTCGTTCAATTACCATATCTCGGTGTTGAAATCGCCGGTGCCTTTCAAGCTCGGTATCGACATTACCGGAACGCTGGACAAGTTCAAGTTCAAAATTACGAAATGCAAGTACAAGGATTTGTTCAAGCCGGCCAAGAGCTCGGTGCTCGACAGTACGAACGTACGCCTGAACGTACGGCAGGAGATTTACGAATCTATCCGGAAGCAATTGCAGGCGGCTTTATTCGAAAAGCCGCTGATGCCGACCGACTCGGTTTTCGTACACGAGCATCCGCAACTGGCCGAAAACGTACCGGCCGCGCCGGAGGAAAACGATACGATACAGACGGAGGAAACCCAGCAACAGGATTAAACACAGAGACACGGAGGTACAGAGTTCTTACTTAATCGAACAAAATATTTTCCGGAATCTCTCTCTTTATCTATTGTGAGCACACTGCAACTA
>DBGBSM010000346.1:0-9478 GCA_048468815.1 Parabacteroides sp. | reverse complement strand
ACCCTGCAGGAAGGACTGGAACTGGCCAAAGGGCTGGATGCCGCTTTGAAAGGCAAAACCGTTAATTGCGACGTAATTATCGGAACTCCGTTTACGCACCTGGCCAGCATAGCCGCAGCCATCGACACGAACAAAATCGGCGTAGCGGCCGAAAACTGCGCCGACAAGGAAAAAGGCGCCTACACGGGCGAAGTATCGGCTGCCATGGTAGCTTCGACAGGTGCCGAGTACGTTATTTTGGGCCACTCGGAACGGCGCGCTTACTACCACGAAACGCCCGAAATACTGAAAGAAAAAGTATTGCTGGCGCTGGCTAACGGCCTTACTCCCATCTTCTGCATCGGCGAAGTATTGGAAGAAAGAGAAGCCGGCAAGCATTTCGACGTGGTAAAAGCGCAGTTGGAAGGCTCGTTGTTCAACCTGTCGGCCGAGGATTTCGGCAAGATTATCCTGGCTTACGAACCGGTTTGGGCCATCGGTACCGGTAAAACGGCTTCGCCCGAACAGGCGCAGGAAATCCACGCCTTTATCCGGAAAACGGTAGCCGATAAATACGGCAAGGAAGTGGCCGACAATACCTCTATCCTGTACGGCGGAAGCTGCAACGCCGGTAATGCGAAAGAGTTGTTCGCCAATCCCGACGTAGACGGCGGCCTCATCGGCGGCGCTTCGTTGGCGGTGGATAAATTCATGCCGATTATCGAAGCTTTCTGATAAATTCACATCCCATCCGGACACGGAAAACGGAAAACAAGCGTTTTATGAAAACACCCGGTCGCCGTGTCCGGTTTTATTTACTGATTACGGATCGATTAGTTGCATTTTTATATGAAAAGGTTATTGTTGTTTTTTTCTATTCTCGTGGGATTGAGCTCTTCCCTCACGGCCCAGACCGGACAACGGCCGGCCACCATTTTCGACGAGCTCGAATCGGCGGGTGCCGGCACGGGCACCGTACGCATTTACCAGGAGCCGGCCATAAAGCAAATGGTAGGACGCTACCTGAGCAGCAACGACATCGAACGGAACAACAACCTCACTTACCTGAAAATGCAGGGATTCCGGGCACAGGTTTTCTCGGGGAACAACCAGCGCAAATCGAAGGAAGAAGCCATCCGGAAAGAAAAAATGATTAAGGAGCTGTACCCCGATTTGCCTACCTACGTTACCTACACGGCTCCGTTCTGGAAGCTGCGGGTGGGCGATTTCCGCTCGCGCGAGGAAGCGTATGCGCTGATTCGCGACCTGAAAGAAACGTTTCCTTCGTTCGCCAAGGAAATGTATATCGTAAAAGACGAAGTAAAAATTCCATTATAAACGCCATGTCGAAAGAGGTTAACGAAGAAACGCTGCAAGCCCGGGCCGGGATAGCCGCCCATTACAAAAGCATCATCGGCCTGTTGGGGGAAGATACCGGCCGCGAAGGCCTGCTGAAAACGCCCGAACGGGTAGCCAAAGCCATGCAGTTCCTTACCAAAGGGTACGGCGAAGACCCGGAAAAGGTGCTCACCTCGGCCATGTTCCAGGAAAACTACAAGCAGATGGTGATTGTGAAAGACATCGACTTCTTTTCGTTATGCGAGCACCACATGCTGCCGTTCTTCGGAAAAGCGCACGTGGCGTACATTCCGAACAAGTACATTACGGGACTGAGTAAAATTCCGCGCGTGGTGGATATTTTCGCTCGCCGCCTGCAAATCCAGGAACGGCTTACCACCCAAATCAAAGCGTGCATCCAGAATACGCTGAACCCGCTGGGGGTGATGGTGGTAATCGAGGCGCAACACATGTGCATGCAGATGCGGGGAGTGGAAAAGCAGAACTCCGTTACCACCACTTCCGACTTTACGGGCGTATTCCAGCAAGCCAAAACCCGCGAAGAGTTTACCAAACTGATCCGGAACAGCTAATCAGCCCGGAACGCCACCTCACGAACGATACGACTGCCTTGCAGGCAGCGGAACTTCTGTTTTACATAAGGTTGCCGCACCCGGCCCGTACCCCGCAAAAACCGCAGGCAGGTAAATTTTAACCGTCCGGCCGCCCCACGTAAAACCGGACAGCTTTGCGTTGTACGCAACGCGCATCCTTTCACTCCTTCCTTCACCGAACGAACGAAACTTCCGGCGAACCGGTTCGTGCCTGGCCGCCCCTCTCCGGTTGCGCACCATATTCCCGGCTTCCTCCCCAAAAAAGAAACTCTGCCGGCAACCCGATGTATTTTTCTTTTCATGCCGTACAAAAAGCGGATTTATCAGCCTGCATACTGTATTCGCAGCTTGCGAATATATATTTGCAACCTGCGAATATATATTCTAAGCCTCCGTTTTTATATTCGCAGCCTAAGAATACAGTTTTTATTATGCAGAACGAAAGAAAAGAAAACGATAAAACCGGGTTTATCCGGAGCGCTTCTCCGCAAAGGGTCTGCGCGAAGCCGGAAGCTGCAAAGAATGCGGTTATCCGCCGGTAAAATGCTTTTCCGTGTGACTTTTTCCCTTTCTTAGCGACTGATAAAGTAAAAACAATCCGATTCGTTTCTATGGACACACACCGGCAGGAAAAAGAGTTCGTCGCGCTGGTAGAAACCTACCAGCAGCTTATTTACAAAGTTTGCTACGTTTATTCAACCGAGAGCGAGCCGCTCGGCGACTTGTACCAGGAAGTGATAATCAACCTGTGGAAAAGCTACCCTTCGTTCCGGAACGAATGCAAGCCTTCCACCTGGATTTACCGGGTTGCGCTGAACACCTGCATCACGTTTTTCCGTAAAACCCAATCGCGCCCGGCCGTGGTTTCGCTTACCGCCGATGTGGAGCAACAGGCCGAAAGCGAAAATCGGCTGGCGCAATTGAAAGAACTGTACCGGCTTATCAGCCGGCTCGGGAAACTGGAAAAGGCGATTATCCTGCTCTATCTCGAAGAAAAATCGTATCAGGAGATTGCCGGGATTACCGGGATTACCCGTACCAACGTGGCCACGAAACTGAACCGGATCCGGGAGAAACTGAAAAAAATGTCGAATTCTTAAAAAACACACCGGTCATGGAACTGGAAGACTTAAAAAACAACTGGCGAATCCTGAACGAGAGCTTAGGCAAAAGCAACGTAATAAGCGAAAACGCCATCCGGCAGCTTATCGCCGGAAAAGCGGTAAAAGCACAGGAAAAACTGATCAACACCGAATTAGGGGGCGCCGTGCTGGCGATTATCGGCGGAATAAGCGTGGCCTTGCTGAAAGGTAACAACCTCACGCCGCTGCCGCTATCGGCCGTTTATGTAATAGCAGGACTTATGAGCGTTACCGCCCTGTGGCAG
Organism: Parabacteroides sp.; assembly: GCA_048468815.1. Classification (GTDB taxonomy): domain Bacteria; phylum Bacteroidota; class Bacteroidia; order Bacteroidales; family Tannerellaceae; genus Parabacteroides_B. The sequence goes on along the minus strand of DBGBSM010000346.1, from coordinate 6,160 downwards.
CTTGTCAAGGTTTATTTCTTAAACCGGGCGAACCGGCTCGACACGGATACCGCCCGTTACCTGCACCAAGTAAACCGCTACGCCCGCTGGCTCAAAGCGGAATTGTATGTAACGCCGGTGGTAATGATAGGAATCGTTCTTTATTTTTATACTACCAACGCGTTTCTGCGGAATATGCTTACGGTATGGGTGATGGTGCTCGTCTTTTTATTGAGTATCGTGCTCGCTTTTTACATGAGCAAGAATATATATGCGAAAAACCTCCGGAAAATAAACGAGGCGGTAAAAGAGCTGGAAGAAATGGACTCGCAGCAGCCCGAATCTTGATTTACCGGGCGCGCCGCCGGGTGTAGCCGCTTAGCTTTTGCTGCAAAGCGGCCAACTCTTCCACTCCGTGTTTCCGCATCAGTGTTACTAAGATATGGGCGCACGCCTCGGCATCGGCCAGCGCGTGGTGGTGGTTGCGCAAGTTGAACCCGCAATACGCCGAAACGGTGTGCAACTGGTGGTTTTCGAGGAAAGGATATTCCCTACGTGCCAGCCGGTAGGTACAGTAAAACGGATAATCGGGATACGGGATGCCGTACAAATCGTGCACGGCCATGAGGCAGCCCTGGTCGAACGGGCTGTTGTGCGCTACCAACGGCAACCCTTTCAGGCGCGGGATAAGCTGCGCCCATACCGCGGGAAACTCGGGTGCATCGAGCGTATCGGCATACGTAAGCCCGTGCACGGCCGTTGTCCACGCAGTGTAAAAATTGGGACGCGGACGTACCAGCGAGTAAAAGCTGTCGGCCAGGATGCCGTTCTCCACGAACACGATTCCCAGGCTGCATATACTGCTCCGTTTCCCGTTGGCGGTTTCGAAATCGATGGCTGCGAAATTTTCCATATCTTCTTTTTATCCGGGTGCAAACTTACGCAAAAAATCAGTGCCCGGTATAGCCGGCAAGCCGGTTTTCCGAAGGGAAAAAGGAGGATTCGTTTAGCCGATGCGTAAAATACATGACGAAATAATAAACACAGCGACACTGAGAAGAGTAAATTACCGGCCTCCCCTGCTCAATTCCGAAACGGCCGGTGCTTTTCGGAATCGAGCGGGATACGGCCATGATGGTTTAGCAATAAATACGTGCTATTGTATTCCTTATTTTTTTCTTTCGCTGTGTCGCTGTGCCTCTGTGTTTGTTTTACCTAGGTCCATGTAGCGAAAAAAGTCACGAAGAAAGGAACCGTAAAATCCACCGTAATCCCGTGAAAGATGGAAACGAACACCCAATCTTTTCCCGAGTAACGGGTAATAACCGGCAAGGTGGTATCCATCGTGGTGGCGCCACCGGCGGCAATCGGCGCCAGCGGCCCGAAATAAGCAGCCAGCAACGGAGCGCCCAGCAACGTAATAATCTCGCGGATAATATTGGCCATCAGCGCCACGGTACCCAGTTCGGCCCCCTTATACTGGGTAATGAACACCGACGACAGCGAATAATAGCCGAATCCCGAACCGATAGCCAGGCAATCGGCCAAGCTCAACTTTACCAATACCAGGCTGATAAGCGCCGAACCGGCCAGCGTACCGGCTATCGTGGCCAGCGGAACCAACAGGATGCGCGCCCTTACGCTCCGCACGATTTCCTTCAGCTTACGGTCGCTGCCCAGGCTGACGCCTACCAGGAACATCAAGGCGTACAAGGCATACAGCGTACGGTCGTTCTCCAACAGGAAAGCAGGTAACCAACCTTGCGAGCCCAACCAGACGCCGGCGATAAAAAACGATACGATAATAATACTTCCTTTCATTTCCCCTGGCTTCCTTTAAAAACGAACCGGTAAAGCAACCACGCACACAAAACGCTTCCCGACACGGCAGCCAGCGAAACGGCCAACGCCTGCACGCCGAGCACCGACCAGTTCTCCAGGATGGTGCGGTTCGTGCCCACGGCCACACCCAATAAAAACAACAATAAAAAGATGGCAATCGATATGAGCTTACCCGTAACCCGCACCGCGGGCAGGTTGCGCAATAAATAGCCGGTCAGCATACCGGCCAGCATAATTCCGACGACTGTGAGCATGGCTGCGATTTTTCCGCAAAGGTAGCAGAAAGCGGCCACCTGCCAAACAGGCGGTTAAGAAAAGCGAAAGATGTGCCCCGGAAGCGGACGGATACGGGAAAACTCGAAAATATTCACTAAGTTTGCAAGGTTGTTCAACGGCATACTATCAATCCATTATACCTATTACAAAATGAAAGCGCACTTTTGCATTTCCCTGTTACTGGCCTGCTTTTGTTTCGGCTGCAACACCGGCACGCCGCGGCAGGCGGAAGTAACCGCCAAGACACAGTACGTAGACCCGTTTATCGGAACCGGCTTCCACGGCCACACGTTTCCGGGGGCTACCCGCCCGTTCGCTATGGTACAACTCAGCCCGGATACCCACATCCTGGGGTGGGACGCCAGCAGCGGGTATCATAACGACGACCGCGAAATCTACGCCTTCTCGCATACCCACCTGAGCGGTACGGGTATCGGCGACCTGGGCGACGTGGCCCTGCTGCCCTATTCGGGTACCGACTCGGTGAAGCCGGTGGCTACGTTCGTAAAAGAAACGGAAGAAGCGCGGCCGGGCTTTTACCGGGTACGGCTGGACAACTTCGGAATCGAGGTGGAACTTACGTCCACCGACCGGGTAGGTTTCCATAAATATAGGTACGACGATAGCGCCGACCGCCGGGTGATGCTCGACTTGGGGCATATCCTGCAACCGAACTGGGGGCACAAGTTGGTTTCGAACGAGGTAGACCTGGTAAGCGACGAAGAGATACGGGGCACGCTCCACACACAGGGTTGGGCGCATTTCCACCAGGTATCGTACCGCATCCTGTTCTCGGAGCCGGCCGATAGCATCCGTTTATTCGAAGACGGGAAGAACGTGCCGCTCGGGAAATTGCCGTTCCGCGAAACAACGGATAAAGACCTGAAATTCCATTTCAAATTTCCGGATAACAACAAACCGCTGCTGGTGAAGGTGGCGCTTTCGCCGGTAGACCCGGAAGGTGCCGTGAAAAACATGGCGGCCGAGCTTCCGGGCTGGAATTTCGAGGAAACCGTTGCCGAATCGGACGGCGTATGGAACCGGGAACTGAACCGCATCCAGGTGGAAAGCTCGGACTCGACCGTTCTGAAGAACTACTATACGGCGCTTTACCATACCATGATTGCTCCGTATGCATACCAGGATGTAGACGGCCGGTACCGGGGAATGGACAAACAGGTGCATACGGCCGAACCGGGATACGTCAATTTCTCGGTATTCTCGTTGTGGGATACGTTCCGCGCGTTGCATCCGTTGATGACGATTATCAATCCGGAACTGGCTACCGACTGGGGTAAAGTACTGGTACAAGGCTATCGCGAAGGCAGTATCTTACCGAAATGGCCGCTGGCTTCGAACTACACCGGCTGCATGGTAGGCTATCCGGCCGTTTCCGTACTGGCCGACCTGGTAAGCAAGAACCTGGCCGACGGCGACTTGAACGAATGGACGGAGGCCGGGGTGCAATCGTCGGTTTACCGCGCCGACCTGGCGGAGAAATTCAAAGGTACGCGCGAGCTGGATTTGATTACGCGCCATCCGTATTTCAAGGAGAAGTTAGGGTTCGTGCCGGCCGATTCGGTACCCGAATCGGTATCGTGGGGACTGGAAATGGCATATGAGGACTGGTGTATCTCGCGCATCGCCGAAGCGGCCGGTAACCAGGAGGTGGCCGATGCCTACGCCAAGAAAGGGAAATACTACCAGCGGTATATCGACCCGGAAACCAAGATGATGCGGCCTGTCATGGCCGACGGCTCGTTCCGCACGCCGTTCAATCCGCGCTACTCGGCGCACATGAAGAGCGATTACACCGAAGGAAACGCTTTCCAGTGGAGTTTCTTCGCTCCGCACGACATGGATAACTTCATCGCGGCTATCGGCGGAAAAAAGGAATTGGAAACGCGGCTCGATACGTTGTTTACCACTTCGTCGCAGGTAGACGGCCGCGAGGCGTCGGGCGATATTACCGGCCTGATCGGGCAATATGCGCACGGCAACGAGCCGAGCCACCACATGGCTTACCTGTATAACTGGACGGATGCGCCGTACAAGGGACAGGAACGGCTTAACCAGATTATGTACGATTTTTACCTGAACCGGCCGGACGGAATTATCGGTAACGAGGATTGCGGCCAGATGTCGGCCTGGTACGTGCTGAGTGCACTGGGCTTTTACCAGGTTTGCCCGGGCGAACCGGTATATACCATCGGCCGCCCGATGATAGACCGGGCCGTGATTCCGGTAGCGGGAGGCGAGTTCGAAATCATCGTGCATAACAACAGCCAAGCCAACAAGTACGTGCAGGAAGTAAAACTGAACGGGAAGGCGCTGGATACGCCGTTCTTTACGCATAACGACATCGTAAAAGGCGGCACGCTCGAATTTACGATGGGCGATACGCCGGCAGGCAACTAACCTCCGGACAGGAAAAATTTAACAAAGAGACGCGGAAGCATAGCCGATTCATTCCAAACGAGTGAAAAAACGCCGTACTTCCGCGTCTGTTTTTTGCATGATTGTTACGAAACCTGTAAAAACCTATTATATTTTTAATTTACCGTTTTAAGGGTGGTAAGAATAAACTGCCGGAGCGGTAATCTACCGTATTTTCCCTAAATTTGCCGCTTATCCATTCAATCTATCTGTATCATGAAAAGTATTTCCGTACCCTCCCGCCGCATCGAGTGGCTCGATTTTATGCGGGTAACCGCTTGTTTTATGGTTGTTCTCTCCCACTCGTGCGATTTTTTCGTCGGCATGATGGACTCGTCGCCCGTATCCTTTCTTTCGGGAGCCGCCTGGGGCTCGTCGGTCAGGGCGTGCGTGCCGCTGTTCGTAATTATCTCGGGCGCTTTGCTGCTCCCTATGAAGAATACGACTCCGGTATTTTACAAAAAGAGGATGACGCGGGTGGTATATCCGTTTATCGTATGGTCGGTGCTTACGCCGTTCGCTTACTATGCGTACGGGATGATTTCGCTCGGCAAGGCGCTGACGTATGTTTACACGTTTCCCATCGGATTCAATCTGACTACTACGCCGTTCTGGTATATTTATATGTTGATCGGGCTATACCTGTTTATTCCCGTTATTTCGCCATGGGTGGCCTCGGTAAGTAAAAAAGGACTGGAAAGTTTCCTGAAAATCTGGTTCGTTACGCTGTTCCTGCCGTATATCAAGTTTTTCGCTCCGTTAATCGGGTACGAAGGAAATTACGGGAGTATGGAGATTTTAGGGGCTTGCGACTGGAACAGTATCGGAATGTTGTACTATTTTTCCGGATTTTTAGGGTATTTGCTATTGGGCCATTACCTGATAAAATATCCGGTCGACTGGAAATGGGGCAAAACGCTGGCTGTGGCCTTACCGCTGTTTATCGTGGGATTCTGCATTACGTATTTCGGCTTTATCTCGGTATCCAAGAATTACGCCGTACTCGAAGTGATTTGGTATTTTACCAACATCAACGTATTTATGATGGTGCTGGCTTCGTTCCTTATCTTGCGGAAGGTAAAGATAACGAACCCGAAAGCCGTACGGATAATCGGCAAACTGTCGTACCTGAGCTTCGGCATCTACCTGACACATTTCTTTTTCGTACAGGTAACCTACGACCTTACCAAAAGCATCGCCCTGGCACCCTACTTGCAGATTCCGATTAATGCGGTGATCGCGTTCTGCGTTACCACGCTGTTCGTTTACCTGTTATCGAAATTGCCGAAAAGCAAGTATCTGATCGGGTAGTACGAAAGATTTCCGGAGGCAAATTATTTGTTTACCTTCGGAAACATCGCATCAAGCCGTCGGAACACAAAGTCATAACCAAAATAAGATAATCCCTGAAAACCATACGGGATTTTCAGGGATTATCTTCATCCTTGCTTTTTTCAACAGACAAAATTCATCACATTTTTAAACTTCTGGCCCCAACATACCATTCTCTATGTACACCGTATAATTATAAGTTCGATTTTCGGTATTAAACGACAAAGCGAAAACCGCATGCTCTTCTCTTCTGCCTCCCGGATTTCCGCCCGAACCTACCCAGTTGGAATAAGTA
>DBGBSM010000345.1:0-2959 GCA_048468815.1 Parabacteroides sp. | reverse complement strand
CCTGCATCTCGAAGGTAGCGTTGGCATTGCTTAAAAATGATCAAACTAAAAAGAACAGTATAAAAACAAAAAGGAAAGGCGCTGGATGGGATAACCAATACCTGCATCTATTACTTTCTCAAGATATTTTTTAATGCGTTTACCCTGGTGGCAGAAAACCGGATTTTCAGTCAGTACAAAAAATAAAAACACGGAAGCAGAATCGAATCCGCATTTCCGTGTTTTGAGTTTGTATGAACGTATGTTCCTTTATTCCTGCAAGATAGACTTGGCTATTCCCAATTCCAATCCCCGTAGCTCGGCCAGTCCGCGGAGCCGTCCGATGCACGAATAGCCCGGATTGGTTTTCTTTTTCAAATCGTCTACCATTTGGTGTCCGTGGTCGGGACGCATGGCGATGGAACATTTACGCCGCTGTTGCAGCAAAAGGAAGTTTTTCATCACGTTGTACATATCCACGTCGCCCTCCAGGTGGTTCGCTTCGTAAAAATTCCCTTCCGCATCCCGCTGTGTGCTGCGCAGGTGAACGAAGTCGATCCGGTCGCCGAACCGTTCCATCATGCCGGCCAGGTCGTTATCGCCGCGTACGCCGAACGAGCCGGTGCATAAGCACAGTCCGTTGCTGGGGTTCGGAACGGCTTCGACGAGCTTGCGGAAATCTTCTTCCGTACTCAGGATACGCGGCAGCCCGAGAATAGGATAGGGGGGGTCGTCGGGGTGGATTACCAGCCGTACGCCTGCCTCGTCGGCTACCGGAGCAATTTCACGAAGGAAATAAATCAAATGGGAACGGAGCTTTTCGGCGTCGATGCTGTCGTAGCGGTCTAACGCTTCCTGGAATTGTTGAATCGTGAAGCTTTCTTCCGAGCCCGGCAAGCCGGCGATCATATTTCTTACCAGCAATTGCCGGTCGGCCTCCGTCATCTGTTCGAAACGGGCTTTCGCTTTGGCCTTGTCTTCGTCCGAATAGGCGGCTTCGGCTCCCGGACGTTTCAGTATATATAAGTCGAAAGCCATGAAAGCCGCCCGTTCGAACCGGAGCGCTTTCGAGCCGTCGGGCATGGTGTAAGCCAGGTCGGTGCGCGTCCAGTCGAGAACCGGCATAAAATTATAGGTTACGGTACGGATGCCGCATGCGCCCAGGTTGCGGATGCTTTCCTTGTAATTGTCGATATATTGCTGGAAATCGCCCGTTTGCGTTTTGATATGTTCGTGTACCGGTACGCTTTCCACTACCGACCACCGCAAGCCGGCCGCTTCGATAAGCGCTTTGCGTTTCTCGATTTCTTCTACGGTCCATACCTCGCCGTTGGGGATGTGGTGCAGCGCGTTTACGATGCCGGTAGCCCCGGCCTGGCGTATATCGGCTAAGCTGATGGGGTCGTTAGGCCCGTACCAGCGCCACGTTTGTTCGCATAAATACATAATCTTCGTCGCTTTAAAAGTGATTAAATGGAAAAGGCGTCGAAACCGCCGTCGATGGGAATTACCACTCCGTTTACAAAGGCAGAGGCGTCGCTGGCCAGCCATTGCAGGGTACCCAGCAATTCCTCGGGTTCGCCGAACCGGCCGAAAGGCGTGTGCGCCAGGATAGTGCGGGCACGGTCGGTATAACTTCCGTCGGGGTTGGTGAGTAACGTACGGTTCTGTTCGGTGATGAAGAAACCCGGAGCCATGGCGTTTACGCGCAATCCTTCGCCGAATTTGGTGGAGAGCTCGCCGGCCATGTATTGGGTAAAATTGCTAACCGCGGCTTTGGCGGCTCCGTATCCTACTACCCGAGTCAAGGGGCGTAAAGCCGATTCGGACGAAATGTTGATGATGCATCCTTTTTTCTGTTCCACCATCGCCTGGGCGAACACCATCGTGGGCATTACGGTTCCGAACAGGTTCAGGTCTACTACCTTCCGGAAAGCGTCCAGCTTCAGGTCGAAAATCGTTTGGTCGGGGCCGATGGTGGCGCCCGCCATGTTTCCGCCTGCGGCATTAATCAGCACGTCGATGCGGCCGTATTTGGCTAAGATGTCTTTTTTGTTGTTTTCCAGCACTTCCTGGTTCAGCACGTCGGTTACCAGGAAGAAGGCTTCGTTGCCTTCTGCCCGGATGTCGGTTACCAGGCTGTTGCCGGCCTCTTCGTTCCGGTCGAGTATAACTACTTTAGCGCCTTGGGCGGCCAGGTAACGCGCCATGCACGAGCCTAATACGCCGCTTCCTCCCGTAAGAAGGATTACTTTGTCTTGAATACAGAACAGATTTGTCATTTCGATTGATTTTTATGTGGTAAAATTTGAATGTTTCTCCTTGTTGTGCTCGCACACACGTGCTGCAAATGTATGGTATTTATTTGGTAAACGGAAAAATCCGGAGGTAAAAAACGTGGGTGCGGCAGCGTTAGATATAATTATTGTAATACCGGATGTTTTCTTTTATCAGGATGTCGATGGGCATGTAATTGATACGCTCCACTTCTTCCTTCAGCACCAGGTGCCTGAACAAGGCACGTATACTGTTGAATCCCTGTACCTCCGGCCGTTGGGCGATTAAATGGGTAACCACGCCTGCGTGCAGGTATTTTACGTTCTCGCGTACGATGTCGTAGCCTATCAGCCTGAAGTCGCCTTTTTGCCGCGCATGGAAATAATCGCATACCACGTGCACTTTCGAATTGAAAATAATTCCGTTTTTCACGGTTTCGTGTTGCATGAAGAACGAGTCGAGCAGCTTGATGTTGTTTTCGGGCTTGTCGGCATGGATGTGCACCGGAAAAATAGTTCCTCGGTGGTGGTGTTCGTCGAGGTAGGCGCGGAACCCTTCTTCTCTTTTTAACACCTGGGTGGAAAACACGTCGCCTTTCCGGATAAAGCGGAAGATGGCGATGTCGTCGTCCGGATGCATCTGGTCGAACAGGAGCTTGGCGCCGATGTAGCCCGAGTCGTACGAGTTGGTGCCGTAATAAGCC
>DBGBSM010000344.1:0-2286 GCA_048468815.1 Parabacteroides sp. | reverse complement strand
CCTGCATCTCGAAGGTAGCGTTGGCATTGCTTAAAAATGATCAAACTAAAAAGAACAGTATAAAAACAAAAAGGAAAGGCGCTGGATGGGATAACCAATACCTGCATCTATTACTTTCTCAAGATATTTTTTAATGCGTTTGCCCTGTCGGCATAAAAGGAACTTTTCTTCGTGCGGAAACCAAATAATCCGTACGGACTGGCAAGAAATCGCCTCTATTATATAAGATGTAGAAACAAAAAACGGAAACGCAGCGTGCTTAGTTTGTTACCAAGAGATACGCTGCGTTTCCGTGTCGTTGCGTTGCGCCCTTCCGGCAGGCGGCCGGGCGTTTCTATTACGCTGTTGTCCTTTTCCGGGAAAAGGGGCTTATTTTTTTGCGCTCCGTTTGCGTTCCGTTTCGTCGAGGATGATTTTACGCATCCGCATGGCGTGCGGGGTAATTTCCACGTACTCGTCTTCCTTGATGTATTCGAGGGCGTCTTCGAGGCTGAATACGATGGCGGGAGCCAGCGAAACCTTGTCGTCCGAACCGGAGGCGCGCATGTTGGTGAGCTTTTTCGATTTCGTTACGTTCACCACCAGGTCGTTGTCTTTGGTATGCTCGCCCACGATCTGGCCGGCGTATACTTCTTCCTGCGGTTCCACGAAGAAACGTCCGCGCGACTGGAGGTTGTTCAGGGCGTACGCATAGGCCGTACCGGTTTCCATCGCGATGATGGAGCCGTTTTGCCGGCGTTCGATTTCGCCTTTCCAGGGCTGGAACTCTAAAAAGCGGTGGGCGATTACGGCTTCTCCGGCCGAGATGGTGAGCGCGGCGTTGTTCAGCCCGATAATTCCCCGCGAGGGAATGGTAAATTCGAGGTGCATGCGGCCGTTTTTGTTTTCCATCATCGTCATTTCGCCTTTTCGCTTGGTTACGAGGTCGATGATTTTGCTGGCCGTTTCTTCCGGCAGGTTGATGGTAAGCTCTTCCACCGGCTCGCATTTCTCGCCGTCGATTTCTTTGATGATTACCTGCGGCTGCCCTACCTGGAGCTCGTAGCCTTCGCGGCGCATCGTTTCAACCAGTACCGACAAGTGCAGGATACCGCGCCCGTAAACCAGCCACGAATCGGCGCTGTCGGTGGGTATTACGCGGAGCGCCAGGTTCTTGTCGAGCTCCTTCATCAGCCGGTCGTAAATATGGCGCGAGGTAACGTACTTGCCGTCTTTGCCGAAGAACGGCGAGTTGTTGATGGTGAAGAGCATCGACATGGTAGGTTCGTCGATGGCGATGGTGGGGAGCGGCTCGGGATTTTCGGCGTCGGCTACGCTTTCGCCGATTTCGAACCCGTCGATGCCGATCAGCGCACAGATGTCGCCCGATTGAACCGAACTCACTTTCGTGCGTCCCAATCCTTCGAACACGTCGATTTCCTTGATACGCGATTTTACCATCGAACCGTCGCGTTTACACAACGTAATATCTTGTCCTTCGCGCAGTTCGCCCCGGTGTACGCGGCCTACGGCGATACGTCCCACATACTTGGAGTAGTCGAGCGAGGTAATGAGCATCTGGCTGCTGCCTTCCAGCATTTGCGGCGCCGGGATGTGCTCGAGGATGGCGTCTAAGAGGGCGGTGATGTCTTCTTTCGGTTCTTTCCAGTCGGTCGACATCCAGCCTTGCTTGGCCGAGCCGTAAATGGTAGGAAAGTCGAGTTGTTCCTCGGTGGCGTCGAGGCTGAACATCAGGTCGAACACCATTTCCTGCACCTCGTCGGGGCGGCAGTTCGGCTTGTCTACCTTATTGATTACCACGATGGGTTTGAGTCCTAACTGGATGGCTTTCTGGAGCACGAAGCGTGTTTGCGGCATGGGGCCTTCGAAGGCGTCGACCAGCAGCAGGCAGCCGTCGGCCATATTCAGTACCCGTTCCACTTCGCCGCCGAAATCGGCGTGCCCCGGAGTATCGATGATGTTGATTTTGCAATCTTTGTACCGGATGGATACATTCTTCGACAGAATCGTAATCCCCCTTTCCCGCTCCAGGTCGTTACTGTCCAGGAACTGGTCTACTTCGGCAGCCTTGTCATCCCTGAAAAGCTTACCGGCGAGTAACATTTTATCAACGAGCGTTGTTTTTCCGTGATCCACGTGCGCGATTATCGCGATGTTTCTAATATTTTGCATTGAGACGTATTTTGTAGGGCACAAAGGTACGAGTTTTTCTCGTTTTTCAAAAAAAAGGAAATCAAAAGTGTTGTTTATCAAAAACTAATCTCTATCTTTGCGCTCTCAAATAGC
>DBGBSM010000343.1:0-4595 GCA_048468815.1 Parabacteroides sp. | reverse complement strand
GTCCTGAATGATGGCATGGCTTATTTCTTTCATGGGAATATCCTTTAGATGGTACTTTTTCAAAGCCATCTCTTTGAAATACCGTAAACAAGTATCAAAGCGGGAGATAGTTACTTTAGCATAGTCCTTGCCAATCAACTCACGGCATTTGTCGTTATGTTCCTGAAAAACTTCAAAGAACATTAGATGCTTTTCATCCAACCCGAGAAATCTACGTTTTACTTCCATCGGATTGATAAGTTTTCCTGCATCTTCCATTTCCCTATGAATGTCTAACATTCGAAGTTTAACCGATTCAAGATAGCGGTTAATCTCCATTGATGTAGCATCCCTACCAGTACAACGTTCTTTGGCTTGATTCCATTGTGTAGGCATTACATCCCGTTTGAGTTGCAATTCGGTGAGTTGCCCCTCAATTGTAATGCGCAACATGATGGGCGTTTCACCTGATTTCTTTAATTTGGTTTTCCTAATAAAGAAAAGCACATTAAAAGTCTGTCGTTTCATACTCTAAAAATTAATGGTTTAAAGTTACTGAATCGTGCAGAATAGCAAGAATCAAACGATAAGACAATCAGTGACTTATGATACAATTCGTGGTCAATTTCTTCAAGACCAAAATTGGTCACGATTTAGACCAACGGAATTACATAATTTTGCTAAAAATGTGGGAGTTTGAGGAAAAAGAAAATCCCTGAAATGTTTAATTTTCAGGGATTTACCAAATTTGAAGTCTTTTAAAAGTGGTGCCACCAGGAATCGAACCGGGGACACAAGGATTTTCAGTCCTTTGCTCTACCAACTGAGCTATGGCACCATCGTTTTGTTTTACGGGTGCAAAGATACGGATAAATTTTATATTTGCAAGTATTTCGGTAAAATTTTATTCGCTCAATGAATTCCAACCCTGCGCTTGCAGAGCTACTTCCGTACCGTCACGGGTAATCAGGTAATTGCCCAGCGACTCCTTGGTAACATGTCCGATTACTTTAATCCCCTTCATGTCAGATACTTTGTCGTGCAGGGAAAGAGGAACCGTAAATAACAGCTCGTAATCTTCGCCGCCGTTTAAAGCCGCTGTCGTTACGTTCATATTGAACTGCTCCGCCATCACCGCCGTTTGGTAATCGATGGGAATCCGTTCCTCGTAGATACGGCAACCCGTCTGGCTCTGCCGGCCGATATGCAGCAATTCCGACGACAAGCCGTCCGAAATGTCCATCATCGATGTCGGTACGCTACCCGCTTTCTCCAGCATGTCGATAATATCCTTGCGCGCTTCCGGTTTGAGTTGGCGCTCCAGCAAATACTCTTTCCCGGCAAAATCCGGTTGGAAATCTTTTTCCCCGTTAAACACCTGCTTCTCCCGTTCAAGCAATTGCAACCCCATGTAGGCAGCCCCCAAATCGCCCGAAACGCAAATCAAGTCCGTTTCCTTGGCGCCGTTCCGGTAAACGATTTTATCTTTATCCGCTTCGCCGATACACGTGATGCTGATGGTCAGTCCGGTACGCGAGGCCGAAGTGTCGCCCCCCACGATGTCGACGCCGTAAATGTCGCACGCCAGCCTGACGCCTTTGTAAAAATCATCCAAATCCTCTATGCTGAACCGTTTCGAAATGCCCAGCGATACGGTGATTTGCTTCGGGCGTCCGTTCATCGCATAAATATCGGAAAAATTCACCACCGCCGATTTGTATCCCAGGTGCGTGAGCGGCACATACGTTAAATCGAAATGAATCCCTTCGAGCAATAAGTCGGTAGTAACCAGCACTTGCTTCTCTTTGTATTCCAGTACGGCCGCATCGTCGCCCACCCCTTTCAGGGAACTTTCGTTTTTGAGCCGGATGGTGTCGGTAAGATGATGAATCAGGCCGAATTCGCCCAATGTCGCTATTTCTGTTCTTTTTTCCATTTTATTTAGCGTATAAACTGTTTTGTCTGAATGAATGTATATGATTGAGAATAAGCTCCCGGAACGCTTTTTCCCGGTTCCGGTGGAAACTTACCGTGATAGGCAGATAAAAGAACCGGCATTTCCAGTCCTCTTCTATGTCCGGATGATGGATAAGCCGCACCGCGTCTTTTTCCGTTACCACGATGAATTTATCCGGCGTGTTCATTTTTCCGAACTCGTTCCGGATTCGTTCGATGTCTTTGCTGTTAAACACGTGATGGTCGGGAAAGTTCAAAGCCGTAACTTGCGGAGTATACCGCCGGAGCTCGTTTATCAACGGTTCCGGAGAAGCGATGCCCGATACCGCCAGTATCTCGTCGCCGGGTCGCGTATCCCGCAGCAAACGTTTTCCACCCGCTGAAGGGAAAACCGGTTCCAGTTCGCCGTATTCGATTCCCGTAAAAAAAAGATGCTGCCCGGGCCGTACGTTCAGTTCCGATGCCATGTCCCGGCATTCGCTGTCGGGTAAAGCACTTTCGCATTTCGTTACCACGAGGATGTGAGCCCGGCATGCGGCGCGCGCCGGCTCCCGCAAACGTCCGGCCGGTAACAACCTGTCGCGGTAGTACGGCCGGTTGTAATCCGTAAGCAGGATGGAGAGGGAAGGCGTGACGTACCGGTGCTGGAACGCATCGTCGAGTAAAATAACTTCCGGGCGCTCCGGTTCGGGCAATTGCAATAACGTGCGGATGGCACGACGGCGGTCGGAGTCGACAGCCAGCAGGATTCCGGGAAATTTTTTTTTCATCTGGAACGGTTCGTCCCCGATTTCCCGGCTGTCGCTTTGCTCCCCAGCCAGAATAAAGCCGGATGTTTCCCGTTTATATCCCCGGCTGATTACGGCCACCCGGTAGTGTTGCGACAGAAACCGGATAAGGTACTCCGTATGCGGAGTCTTTCCTGTACCTCCCACTGTTACGTTCCCGATACAAATCACGGGAACCGGGTACCGCTCGGCCGACAATACGCCCCGGTCGAATAAGCGGTTCCGGAGGCGTACCGCACCTCCGTACAGCCACGCCAAGGGAGCGAGAAGCGGGTAGATTTTAATCGCTTTTCCTGCCGGCATACCTTATAACGGTTTGAAGTCGAACGGAAGACGAGCCTGGATACCCCGCACCGCCTGCACTTTTTTCAACGTAACATACTGGTCGTATTCGGCTCCTAAAAAGCTCTTTACCGTACGTATCTTCGCTTCTTCCAGTTGTTTTTCCAACAAAGTAGTAAAGAAATCCTTGGAGCCCGCTACGGTAGTCAGGCTGTAATCGGAAATACCCGCTAAGCCCGCGGCCGTTTCGATGGCCTTGTTTATGCCCCCCAGTTCGTCGACCAATCCGATTTCCAGCGCTTGCTCGCCCGTCCATACCCGTCCCTGGCCGATGGCGTCGATTTCTTCCTTCGTTTTGTGGCGTCCGTCGGCGCAACGCGTAACGAACGTATCGTATCCCCGCTCCACATACGCCTGGATAAGCGCTTTTTCGCCTTCCGTCATGGGGCGGCTTATATCGCCCAAATCGGCATAAGTATTGGTTTTTACCATGTCGGTAGTTAGTTTTACCTTATCGAACAGCCCGGTCACGTTCGGAAACATGCCGAAGATGCCGATGGAACCTGTCAACGTAGTGGGTTCGGCCACGATTTTATCGGCACCGCACGCAATGTAATACCCTCCCGAGGCGGCTACGTCGCCCATCGATACCACGACCGGTTTTATTTTTTTCAATTCGATAACCTGGCGCCAGATTTGCTCCGAGGTGTAAGCGCTTCCGCCCGGCGAATTGACGCGGAACACTACCGCCTTCACTTTGTCGTCGTATTTCAGATTCTCCAGTTCACTGGCTACTTTTTCGGTGATGTTCATTTCGTTGCCGAACAGCGACGGTTCGGCAGCGGCTTGTACGATTTCGCCTTCGGCATATAAAATAGCGATCCGGTTCTTTTTGTTTCTCTCTTTAGAGGCGATACTGCTTACTTTGCTGTAGCCGGCCGTTTTCAGCTTGTCGCCCGATTGCCCGGCCAGCGTTTTGATAAATTCCTCTACCTGCGGCTTGTATTTCAGTTCGTCGATAAAACCCATCTCTACCGCTTTTTCAGGCGATTGAAGTGCCATTCCCTTATCGGCGAACTCGTTGATGGCGGCAACCGGAATATCCCGGGATGCAGCGATGCCGCCGCTGATATTCCCCCAGATGCTTTCCAGGTACGACGCGATTTGTTTCCGGTTGGCCTCACTCAGCTTTTCCAGCATAAACGGTTCGACCGCCCCTTTATACGTGCCCACTTTGAAAATTTCCATCTTTACCCCGATTTTATCGAGCAGTCCGGTAAAGAATAACGTTTGCGAGGCGAGTCCCTGTATAGCCAGTACCCCTTGCGGATTCATGTATACGAAATCGGCCGTGCTGCAAACATAATAAGCGCCCTGTGTATAGTTATCGCCGTAGGCTACGAGGAATTTACCGCTCTTTTTAAAGTCGTTCAACGCCCGGCGTAATGCTTGCAGGCTGGCGGCTCCGGCCGATAAGGAACCGGCTTCAAGGTAAATGCCTTTGATATTTT
Organism: Parabacteroides sp.; assembly: GCA_048468815.1. GTDB lineage: Bacteria > Bacteroidota > Bacteroidia > Bacteroidales > Tannerellaceae > Parabacteroides_B. Next base: position 79 of record DBGBSM010000343.1, on the reverse strand, counting down.
TGTTTTCTTTCGCCTGTTTGATCGAGTACAGCAGGTTTTTCAGCGAAAGCGGTTTTTCCGTTTCGCCCCAGAGCTCCGC
>DBGBSM010000342.1:0-12234 GCA_048468815.1 Parabacteroides sp. | reverse complement strand
ATGAGATACATTATGCCGAAAATCCGCTCCAGGCCATCCAATGGCTCAACGAAGGCCATATTCCGGATGTGGTGATAACCGATTTGAACATGCCCGAAATGAACGGAGAGGAATTTTTATTGTACCTGAAAGCGAACGGTTTATTCAGTCATATTCCCGTGTTGATTTTATCGAGCGAAGAAAGCAGCGTGAGCCGGATCCGTTTATTCGAAGAGGGCGCGGAAGATTTCATTTTGAAACCTTTCAACCCCGAGGAATTGAAATTGCGGGTAAAACGGCTGTTGAAATAAGGGAAAAAACACAGGGTAAAAGAAATACGAAGCATGGAATATATTTTTTTCGGGAAAAATGTTCCGTTAGCCGCACACTTGCGTACGTTGCTCGGTTCGGAAGTTTTCGAATGCATTTTCTATCGGCAATTGGAGCGCATCGTATCGGCGGGAAGCACCTTCCGGTTTTGCATCTTTATGGAAAAAGGTACCCCCGACGCCGATATTTCCGTGATTTCCCGGATTCGCCGGGCGTACCCCTGCGTATATACTATCCTGATAAGCGAACCGCTGGAAAAAGAAGAGAAAATTCCTTACCTGAAAGCCGGGGTGGATTGTATTATTTCGAAGGATATTTCCCAAGAAGATTTAGCGCGTATCGTAGCGGTGGCTACCCATTTCGTGGAAAAGAAAGGCCGGGTAAAAACACAACCGTCCGATTCGTTGGCCGTATTCAAGCTCCCGTTGTGGAAACGGCTGTTCGATATAGCCCTTTCCGGTACGGCCATTTTGTTTCTTTCGCCCCTGTTGTTGCTTACGGCGTTGGCCATCCGGCTGGAAAGCAAGGGAAAGATTATCTATAAATCGAAGCGCGTAGGCAGCAATTACAACGTATTCGATTTTTATAAATTCCGCTCCATGTACCAGGATGCCGACCGGCGCCTGGCCGAATACAAGAAACTGAACCAATATGCGGCTCCGGAAACTCCGGAAGAAACCGACGACGGCCTTTCGGCGGCGGAGCAGGAAATGCTGCGGAATATAAACGAAGCCTCCGAAAGCGGCGTGTTGCTGTTCTCGGATACGTTGAGCACCTCCGAGAAAGATTACCTGAAATCGAAGCGCCAGGAGCGGTCGAACGCTTTCTTCAAGCTGGAAAACGACCCCCGTATTACCCGCGTAGGCCGGTTTATCCGGAAATACAGCATCGACGAGCTCCCGCAGTTGTTCAATATCCTGAAAGGCGATATGTCGGTAGTAGGCAACCGTCCGCTGCCCTTGTACGAAGCCGAGCTGCTAACTTCCGACGAATACATCTACCGCTTTATGGCTCCCGCCGGCCTTACCGGGTTGTGGCAAGTGGAGAAGCGGGGCGGAGCCGGTAAAATGTCGGCCGAAGAGCGGAAACAGCTGGATATCCGGTACGCCCGGAATTTCTCGTTCGCGCTGGATATGAAAATCATTTTCAAAACGTTTACGGCGTTTATCCAGAAAGAAGACGTATAAAAGCCCGGCGGGTGCGGCCGGCTTAGCGCCGGTATCCCCGTAGGCCGTCCGGAGATACCGGGAAAAAGGACACATAAAACAGCCTATGGCTCTTAATCAATTAAAAACAGGAGCTTTCCTGTCGTACGTTTCGATTGTACTCAACAACGTAATCGGGTTGCTGTATATCCCGTTTATGTTGCGTATGATGGGGCAGACCGAGTACGGCCTGTACTCGCTGGTAGCTTCGGTAGTGGCTTACCTTACCATACTCGACCTGGGATTCGGAAACGCCATCGTGCGGTATACGGCTAAGTTCCGGGCCGAGAAACAAGTACACCGGCAGTACGAAATGTTCGGCATGTTCGTGGTGCTTTACTCCGTAATCGGCGCCGTCGCCTTTTTAATCGGCCTCGGCTTGTACTTTCATGTGGACTCGCTTTTCGGCGTTACCATGAATGCCGGCGAGTTGAGCAAAATCCGCATCATGATGCTGTTGATGACGTTCAATATCGCCGTTACCTTCCCTTTCAGCATCTTCGGTTCCATTATCACCGCCTACGAGGACTTTATCTTCCAGAAACTCGTGAATATCGTCCGCATCATCCTGAATCCGCTCGTGATGTGCATCCTGCTGGTGATGGGATACCGGGCCGTGGGCATGGTAGTGGTTACCACGGTATTCAACCTGCTTACCCTCTTGGTGAACTGGTGGTATTGCAAACATAAGATAGGCATCCGGGTAGAGATAGGCAAATTCGACTGGCTTTTCCTGCGCGAAGTGGCGATTTACTCGTTCTGGATATTCCTCAACGCCATTATGGACCGCATTTACTGGAGCTCCGGCCAGTTCGTGCTCGGCGTATATGCCGGCGCCAAGGCGGTAGCGGTTTATGCGGTAGCTATCAGCCTGCAAAATATCTATATGAGCTTTTCCACCGCCATATCGGGCGTTTTCCTCCCGAAGGTAACGGCGATGGTGGTGCAGGAAGGAAACGAAAAGGCGGTGTCCGACCTGTTTATCCGTACCGGCCGTATCCAGTACATCGTGATGGCGTTTATCCTGGTAGGCTTTATCCTGTTCGGAAAAGAATTCATCCTGTTATGGGCCGGCCCCGATTACGGCCAGGCTTACTGGATTACGTTGCTCTTCTTCGTCCCGCTCACCATTCCCCTTATCCAGAATTTAGGCATTACCATTTTGCAGGCGCGCAACCAGATGCGGTTCCGCTCGGTTTCGTACGTGATTATCGCCGTGCTGAGCCTGGGGCTTTCGGTGGTGTTGGCGCAGCGATACGGCGGAATCGGTTGCGCGGTGAGTGTGGCCCTGGCGCTTATCGTGGGGCAGGTTATCGTAATGAATATTTATTACTTCAAGAAAGTGGGTATCGACATCCCGTTTTTCTGGAAGGAGATAGGAAAAATGTCGGTGGTGCCTTTGGTTACCGGGCTGGCCGGCTGTTTCGTATTGAAAGGGCTGAAGCTGGATACCGTCGTTTCGCTGGGCGCCGGAATCCTGGTGTTTTCGATGGTTTATTTACCGTTATTCTGGTTTATCAGTATGAACCGGGCGGAGCGGGAGCTGTTTATGAAACCCGTTAAACGATTGATAGGGAGGAAACAAGCATGATACGATTAGAGAAAAAAGAAGCCTGTTGCGGATGTGCCGCTTGCGTACAGGTGTGCCCCGCCGGGTGCATCGCGATGGTACGCGATGCGGAAGGCGTCCCGTACCCGGTAGCGGATGCGGCGAAGTGCCTGGAATGCGGCCTTTGTGAAGACGTATGCCCCTTCCTGGAAGAAGCCGCACCCCGGACGCCCCGGAAAGTATACGCCGTTAAAAACACCGACGAAGACGTGCGCCTCCATAGCTCTTCGGGAGGCGTGTTCACCTGGCTGGCCGTCCGGGTAATCGAGGCGGGCGGCGTAGTGTTCGGCGCGGCTTTCGATGAAAACTTCCGGGTGGTTCATACCTATGTGGAAACGAAAGGGGAGTTGGCTAAGCTGCGCGGGTCGAAGTACGTGCAGAGCGATACGGCCGGCGTGTATCCTGCCGTGGAAACGTTTCTGAAAAGCGGCCGCGAAGTATTGTTTTCCGGCACCCCGTGCCAGGTAGCCGCTCTCCGGCGATATTTGAAGAAAGACTACGAAAAGCTGCTTACCGTGGATTTTATTTGCCACGGCGCGCCCGCTCCCGGCATCTGGGAAACCTATCTGCGCGAGGCGTGCCGCAAAGCCGGGGTGTCTTCTCCAAGCGATTTGGCCGGCGTGAATTTCCGCGATAAGTTTTACGGCTGGAAAAAGTTCAGCCTCGCGTTCTATGTGAAAAAGAAGGGATCCGTGTATCCTTTCAGGCTTCCGCTGCACCTCGACGCCTATCTCCGGGGCTTCCTGCGCAACCTGTACCTTCGGCCTTCGTGCCATTTCTGCCGGGTAAGGGGGCTGCGCAGCGGAAGCGACATCACCCTGGGCGATTACTGGGGCATTGCGAAAACCTATCCGGAACTCGACGACGACCGGGGCGTATCGGTGGTATTGCTGCATACCGAAAAGGGGGCGGCCCGTTTTAACGGAGATGGCTGCCGCCTGGTGGAAACGGATTACCCGCATATACTGAAAACGAACGGGGCGCTCGAAAAGTCGCCCGCAGTTCCGTCGGGCAGAAAGACCTTCTACGCGCAATACGCCCGGAAAGGCGTAACCGCCGCCGTGCGGACTATCACGGGAATGACGTTTAAAGAACGGCTCAAGGCCGATTTGTTACAGGCTTATTGCAAACTGAATAAATTACTGAACCGAACGCCATGAAAGTAGGAATCCTTACCTTGCCCCTCCACACCAACTACGGAGGCATCCTCCAGGCGTATGCGTTGCAAACGGCGCTGCAACGACTGGGGCACGACGTATGTATCGTGAATCTTCCGGTTCGCCGGGAAGACCGGAAATTGGTGTGGAAAACCTACCTGAAGCGGCTCGCCGCCAATTGCCTTTTCCGGCGCAAGCCGTTGCGTGCGTGGCCGGACAGCGCAGAGCGGGCGGTTATGTGCCGCCATACCGGTCGCTTCGTAAGCCGCTATTTGCGTGTAGTGCCGTGCGGGTCGGTACCGGAATTGCCGGCGCTTACCGAACGCGAAAAGATAGAAGCGTACGTAGTAGGAAGCGACCAGGTGTGGCGCCCCGGGTACAGTCCGGACATACCGGCGTATTTCCTCGATTTCGTGCAGGGGCGGCCTATGCGGAAGGTAGCGTACGCCGCTTCGTTCGGGGTAGACCGGTGGGAGTTCACGCCGCAGCTTACCGCCCGTTGCGCAGGGTTGGCGCAAGGGTTCCATGCGTTGTCGGTGCGCGAAGACTCGGCGGTGGAATTATGCAGGCGGTATCTCGGAGCCGAAGCGCTGCATGTGCCCGACCCTACGTTGCTGCTGGAGCGGGAGGCGTACGAAGCGTTGCTGCCGTCCGCCGCAGCCGGTTCCGCAACCGGGCCGGCGCAGTTGATGGCCTACGTATTGGATAAAAGTGCGGCTAAAACCGGTTGGATACGGCGGATTGCAGAAGGTAAGCGGCTGGAAGTGAATTCGGTAGGAGCCGAAGCCCGGTTCTGGGACGTAGGTAAGAAGGGGGTGGAGCGTTGCGTGGCCCCTCCGGTGGAAACCTGGCTGGCCGGGTTTAAAAATGCGGCATACGTGGTAACCGATTCTTTTCACGGCACCGTTTTTTCCATTTTGTTCCGGAAGCCCTTTGTGTGCATCGTGAACCGTTCGCGCGGGGCTACCCGTTTTACCTCGTTGCTTACGACGCTGGGATTGACCGACCGGATGGTGGAGGCCGATGCCTGGGAGGGCGATTGCCCGTTGCTCGACAAGCCCGTCGATTACGATGCGGTGGAAGCGCGGTTAAAGCAAGAGCGAAACAAGGGGTATGCGTTTCTGCAAGAGGCGCTTGCGGCGGAGTGAAAGGCACTCTTCCGTTGGGTGCGGACGCTGTACGGGCGGCATACGTTGGCAGTTGCCGCGGTATTTCCGGTTGTATGCGGAACGGAAACCGAGTCCGACAGCATGTAAACTGTATTCGCAGGCTGCGAATATAAAAACGCAGGTTGCGAATATATATTCTGAGGTTGCGAATTTATATTCGCAACCTCAGAATATAGTTTTTATCCGGATGAACGGAAGAAAAACGCGGCTGTTTTCTGGTTTCCGATGGAAGCGTATGTCTTTTGGGGGCGCCTGGCTTCTTTTTCCGGCGCCTGCGTATGGCCGTGTCCGGTTTACCGGATATTCTTATTCAGCCACTTGGTGAGTTCTTCCGGTTGTTTGCCCCGGCGCCGTGCATAGTCGGCCAACTGGTCGTCGTCGATAGAGCCGACCAGGAAATATCCGCTTTCCGGATGCGCCAGGTACAAGCCCGCTACCGTAGCCGTGGGTTGCATCGCCCCGTTCTCGGTTACCGATACCCCGATTTGCGATAGGTCGAGCAGCCGGTCGAGCAGAAATAACTCCGACTGGTCGGGCAACGACGGGTAGCCGATGGCCGGCCGGATGCCCCGGTATCGCACTTTGAAAAGCTCCGGCACCGTAAGCGCTTCGTCGGGAGCATAGCCCCAATCGGTTTTCCGTACCTGTTCGTGCAGGTATTCGGCGCCCGCTTCGGCCAGCCGGTCGGTAAGCGTTTGCAGCAACAGGGCGTTATAGGTGTCGCCTTCGGCTTCGTATTTCGTTTGGAGGTATCCGGCGCCGGCGCCTCCGGTTATCGCGAATACTCCGGCATAATCCGCCAGGCCGGAGGAGCGGGGAGCCACGTAATCGGCCAGCGATTTATACACCCCGTCTTCCCGTTCGGTTTGCTGGCGCAGCGTGGCGAACCGTTCGCCGCCGATAACCAGGTCGTCGCCTTCGCTGTAGGCCGGGAAAAGGCCGTACACCGCTTTTACGAACTCCGCCCGGATTTCCGACAGGTACGCCAGCATCTTCACCGCATCCTTATACAATTGCATCGCTTCTGCCGCCTTGGGGCGCTCGGCTTCCGGGAAACCGGCCAGCCACGAGGCCCGGCAAGCGTCGCATCCGTGTACCGAGGCGATGCTTCCGTACCGCCCGCTCAGCTTCCACGCCGTGAAAAAGAAGCTCCAGTTGATGTAGGGAACCAGCGTTTCCACCGGGATATGCGGGAGAATTTGCACGCCCGTTTGCCGGGGAACCGGGGGCGTATAGTGCGCCCAGTCGATTGCCGGCCGGTTGTTCCGGGCGGTTTCCAGCGGAACGAACATTTCCTTTTTAGCCGTGAGCGAGTCGCGCAGCGCTTTGTATTCGACATTCAATCGGGTGATAAAGGCTTCGCGCGTTTCGCGATTCAGCATTTTCGACGCGACCAGCGGGTTTTGCGAAGCATCCAGCACGTGAATCACCGGATGCGAGTAGTACGGCGCTATGCGGGCCGCCGTATGGAGCTTGGAGGTGGTGGCTCCCCCGATCATCATTGGGATGTCGAGCCCCGCCTTTTCCATTTCGGCCGCCACGTGCGCCATTTCGTCGAGCGAAGGCGTAATCAGGCCGCTCAGGCAAACGAAGTCGGGCTTGTTTTCGACGGCGGCGCGCAGAATCGTTTCGGCCGGCACCATCACTCCCAGGTCGATTACCTCGTAATTGTTGCAGGCCAGCACGATGGCCACGATGTTTTTCCCGATGTCGTGCACGTCGCCTTTTACCGTGGCGAGCAGCACCTTGCCGGCTTTGGTGGAGCCGCCGGCCGCGTTTTCCGCTTCGATGGCCGGTTGCAGCAAGGCTACGGCTTTCTTCATGGTACGCGCCGTTTTCACTACTTGGGGCAAAAACATCTTGCCGGCGCCGAACAAATCGCCTACTTTATTCATCCCGCTCATCAACGGACCGTCGATAATCTCTACGGCCCGCGGATAGGTGCGGAGCGCTTCGCGTATATCTTCTTCCAGGTGGTCGCCTATCCCTTTCACCAGTGCATGTTCCAGGCGCCCGGCCAACGGCAGCTCGCGCCAGGCTTCGTGCTTTTCTTCCGCTGGCGCGCCCTCGGCTTGTTGCTTGAGTCGCTGGGCGTATTCTATCAGTTCGTCGGCCGCTTCGGGGCGCCGGTTCAATACCACGTCTTCCACCAGCGTGCGCAGTGCGGCGGGAATATCTTCGTACGTTACGGCGGTGGACGGATTCACGATGCCCATATCCAGCCCCTTTCCGATGGCGTGGTACAGGAAAACCGAGTGCATCGCTTCGCGGATGTAATTGTTCCCGCGGAACGAGAACGACAGGTTGCTGATGCCTCCGCTTACGCGGGCGCCGGGCAGATTGCGTTTTATCCATGCTACCGCGCGGATAAAGTCGAGTCCGTATCCGGCATGTTCTTCTATCCCGGTGGCGATGGCCAGTACGTTCGGGTCGAAGATAATATCGTTGGGGTCGAAGCCTGTTTTTTCCGTCAGCAGCCGGTAAGCGCGTGCGCACACTTCGATTTTACGCTCGAACGTGTCGGCCTGCCCGTTTTCGTCGAAAGCCATCACGACGGCCGCCGCGCCCAACTCCTTGATGCGGGCGGCGTGGTGCAGGAACACGGCTTCGCCTTCTTTCAGGCTGATGGAGTTTACCACGCTTTTGCCTTGCAGGCATTTCAGCCCGCTTTCGATTACTTCCCATTTCGACGAGTCGATCATCACCGGTACCCGGGCTATGTCGGGCTCGGAGGCGATGAGATTCAGGAAGGTAACCATTTCTTTCCGGGCGTCGAGCATCCCGTCGTCCATGTTGATGTCGATGATTTGCGCCCCGTCGTCGACCTGTTTGCGGGCGATGGCCAGCGCTTCTTCGTAAGCGCCTTCCTTGATGAGCCGCAAAAATTTGCGTGAGCCGGCTACGTTGCACCGCTCGCCGATGTTTACGAAGTTGTTTTCCGGCTTCACTTCCAGCAATTCCAAGCCCGACAATTGCAGGCATTCCGGCTGTGCGGCCGGTACGTGCGGCCGGGCTCCCCGTACGAGTTCCGGGTAACGGGCGATATGCCCGGGCGTGGTGCCGCAACATCCCCCGATGATGTTTACCAGGCGTTCGTCGATAAAGGCTTTTACATGCCCGGCCATCCGTTCGGGCGTTTCGTCGTAGGCGCCGAAGCTGTTGGGCAATCCGGCGTTGGGGTAGGCGCTTATATAATAAGGTGCTTTCCGGGCTAACTCGGCTAAATACGGTTTCATGTCGGCCGCTCCGAACGAGCAGTTCAGACCGATGCTTACGATAGGCGTATGCCGCACCGAGGCTACGAACGCTTCGAGCGTCTGCCCCGAGAAGGTGCGCCCTCCCTGCGACGATAATGTGAGCGAGAGCATCACGGGCAGGTCTTTCCCGGTTTCTTTCAATACGGTTCCGGCCGCTTCGAGCCCCGCTTTCACGTTCAGCGTGTCGAAGGTGGTTTCGAACAGCAGGATGTCGGCGCCCCCCTCGATTAACGCTCCGGCCTGTTCGCGGTAGGCGGCGTACAAATCGTCATACGTAACGGCGCGGTAAGCCGGGTCGTTCACGTCCGGGCTCATCGAGGCCGTTTTGTTGGTAGGCCCGAACGAGCCGGCCACCCATACCTTCCGTTCCGGATGCTCGCGCTCGAAGGCGTCGCCCGTTTCCCGGGCCAGGCGCGCAGCGGCCACGTTCATTTCCCGCACGTACGGCTGCATGCCGTAATCGTCCATCGAAACGGTGTTCGCGTTGAAGGTATTGGTGGTGATAATGTCGGCGCCTGCTTCGAGGTATTGGCGGTGGATGGCGCCGATGATGCCGGGCTGCGTAAGGCACAGCATGTCGTTGTTGCCTTTGAGCTGCCCCGGCAGGGAGGCGAAGCGGTCGCCCCGGTAATCGGTTTCCGTCAGGCGGTATTGCTGAATCATCGTGCCCATGCCGCCGTCCAGAATCAGTATCCTTTCGTTCAACAGGGCGAGAAATGTTGGTTTGTCCATTCGGGTAACGGGAGTTTTAGTGGATGTTCGTTTTTTATTGTGCAGGCGTGCGGAGCGGAATCGTCGTTCCGGCCGCGCCCGGATAAACTGCGTTTCGTTCGGGGTTGTTCCGGCGGTTTTCCGGGAACAGCGGCTTTTATTCCGACGGTTCCGGTGCTTTCCGGCAAGAGAAGCGCTTTTGTACCGGTTGTCCCGGCGAAGCGCGTCCGGGCGTTTCTGTGTACGGCTCTCCGGGAGTTGCCGTTATTTTTTGAAGGCCCGTGCCATGTCGCGTTTGTCGTCGCGCTCGCGTATCGCATCGCGCTTGTCGTATTCCTTCTTCCCTTTGGCTACGGCTACTACTATTTTGGCCAGTCCCTTGTCGTTGATAAACAGCCGGGTGGGAATAAGGGTAAACCCGTTGTTGTGCGATTGGTCTTCCAATTTGTGCAACTCTTTCCGGGTAAGGAGCAGTTTCCGGTCGCGCCGGGCGACGTGGTTGTTATACGTGCCGTAGAAATACTCGGCGATGTACATGTTTTTTATCCACAACTCGCCGTTGTGAAAGAAACAGAAGGTATCTACCAGGCTGGCTTTTCCCAGCCGGATGGATTTGATTTCCGTACCGGTCAGCACGATGCCGGCGGTGAACGTGTCGAGCAACTCGTAATCGAACGTGGCCCGTTTGTTCTTAATCAGTATGTTATTGCTTATTTTCTCTTTCATCGTTTATCAAACTCTTAATCCGGGCATCAGCATAAACAACACGATGTCGATTACCGTGGGAACCAACAAGATGAGCGCCGTGGCGATACCCACGAATTTCAACCGGTCTTTTTCTTCCACATGCATGTAAACAGGTGCGCCTTCCCATACTACGTACACGGTGTACAGCACGAAGATACGCAGAAAAAAGAACTCCGGAAGTAACATCAATATGATATTCAGCGTGTACATCACCGACGAGGAGTAACCCACGAACCGCTGGCACAGCTTCAAATCCTTCGCCTGTTTAAACAGGCTTTGCCGTATTTCGTTCAACAGGTAGGCGGCTACGTAGAACCCTCCGAACGACGACACCAGGGTTTTGATCGACGACTTGAGCGCCAGCTCCAGGTCGAACTCTTTCCGGGTGAACATCACGCCTAAAAAGGCGGCCAGCGTAACCAGACCGATGAGGGGATAAACGAAACGGGTTAAAAAAGCGTCGTTTTCTTCGTCTTTTCGGGTTAGTGCTTCCCACGCTTTGGCCGGTTGAGAAATAAGGGCGATTACCCATTTGATTATTTCTTTGTACATGTCGTTTTCACCATTTAAAGAGCAAAAGTATAAAAAATAAGGCTACGCACAGGTATGTTAGATTTTTTTATTACACTAACCGGTTGAAATAGCGTGGTATCGCGTCGGTTTCCGGTTTTTTCCGGGGCGGCTGCATGTCGTTCCTGTTTTGGGGGGATACGGAGGGTGCCTGGCGGATGGTGCAACCGGGTTGCATTTTTTATGCCGGGCGTTGATTTTTATAAAAGAGGGTGCGGCAATTCCGGAATAATCTTGTATTTTTGTATCCGGTTATAAATAAGGTAGATGGAACGTCGCAAACAAAATATCCTGGTTTTGTTGTTCGCCAGTATGCTGATACTGGCCATCGACCTCGTACCTCATCATCATCACCACGGTGTGCCATGCTGGCAACCGGCTAAAAAGGAGGCGGGCGCTTGCTCTTCTTCCCCGAACGGATGCCGTTGTATCGGCACGTTTTATGCTTCTTCCCGTATCGACGATACGTTGCATGCTTTTTACTGCAATCATTATCCGGCCGTGGTACTGTGGCCGGAACTTCTTACGTGTTGCCTGTTCATTCCCGAGCGGGCTTTCTTCCCCGATTATCCGGATTATACGGAATCTTTATCCGACCCGCATCTGTTGGGGGCTGTCGGACTCAGGGCGCCACCGGGTTCGATTTCTTTCTGCTGAAAGAAACAAAGGGCTTTCTTTGCGAAAGGTTAGGTTTGGCCTTACCGGGCGGTTTAGGCCGTTACCACGGCTGGTTTTTTTTCGTTTGTCGCGAAGGCGTCTGCCGACGGCTTTCTTTCTGGTGAAAGAAACAAAGGCTTTTTACGAAGAGGTTGGTTTTTCCCTTGACAGGGCAGTTTAGGCCGTTACCACGGCGGGTTTTCATTTCTTTTGCCTTGACGCAAAAGAAACGAAACAAAGAAAAAGTCAAGGGCTAACGCTCGTTCGCTAAAAATGGCACTCCACTCACTGAAGGCCCCGAACTCGCTCCTTGCAGGAGCTCAAACAGCGTGGCCTTCCGGGCGTTCGCTCCGTACCATTTTCTTTACGCTCTCTCACTGAGGCCCGGGGTTCCATACGAAGTGGCCGGTGCTTTTCGGGACTGGGTTGGAAGACGGCCGGTCTGCTTAACGCTTCGCTCGGGAAGGCCCTCTACCGCTCCATAGCCGCTCGGGCACCGGCTCGGCACCTTCGGCGCCGAGAAGAGGTGACTGCTTGTTGGGTTTAGGGGCTCCATACGAAGTGGCCGTTGCTTTTTGCTCGCAGCAGGGAGAGTTGCTGACGGCTCTGAGCGGAGACAGGGTAGCTTTATTACTATACCGCCTGTGGCTCTATGCACAGCGTCGGTAGGTGGAAAAAGAAAGGCCGGAAGAGGCAAACGGTTTTACGATAGGATGCGACTGGTTACAGCTACACAATAATTATATGTATAGTAAAAGAACCTGTTCGTATCGTATAAAACGGCAGTTTTACCGTATGGTATAAAGCCGGCCACTTCGTATGGGGCCCCGGGCCTCGGGCGAT
>DBGBSM010000341.1:0-19091 GCA_048468815.1 Parabacteroides sp. | reverse complement strand
GCTTCGCCGGCCGGAAAAGAAACACCGGGAACTTCCGCGCCGGAACAAACCGGCCAGACCGGGCCGGCCCAGGCAAGCCAGTCCGCCGGGTCGCCTGCTTCGGAGCAAGCGGCTTCCGGAGCCTCCGCTAAAGAATCGCCTGCGAAAGAAACTTCCGCCGGAGGAACACCGCAGCCGGAAAGCACATCCGGCACTCCGGCCGTCCGCTGGTATTCGCCTGCCGTATTGCAACTGGCGAAGGAAGCGGGAATTACGCAGGAAGAATTAGACCGGCTGCCCGGCACCGGTTTCGAAGGTCGGGTAAGCAAGAAAGATATGCAACAGTATATCGCCCGGAAGAAACAACAAGCGAGCGGCGGAGCTCCGCAACCGGGTGCCCCCGCTCCGCAACCGGCCGCCGCGCAGAGCAACTCGCCGGCCGGGAAAGAAACGTCGCAGCGCCCGGATAAGGCAGCCGCGACCGGCAGCCCCAAATCCCCCGCACCGGCCTCTCCGGCCGCTCCCCGCGAAGGAGAGGAAGTGCAGGAGATGGACCGCATCCGCCGGATTATCGCCGACCGGATGGTACAGTCCAAACAGGTGTCGCCGCACGTCACCACCTTTGTCGAAGCCGACGTAACGCGGCTCGTGCAGTGGCGCAACCGGGTGAAAGACGAGTTCCGGCGGAGCGAAGGCATCGCGCTCACGTTCCTGCCGGCCATAGCCTCCGCCACGGCGCGCGCCCTGAAAGAATTCCCCCGCATCAATGCTTCGGTCGACGGGTACCGTATAATCCTCAAGAAACGGATCAACCTCGGCATCGCCGTGTCGCTGCCCGACGGCAACCTCGTCGTGCCCGTGATACCCGATGCCGACCGCCTGAACCTCGCCGGCCTGGCCGCCCGCATCGACGAGCTGGCTACGAAAGCCCGCGCCGGCAAGCTCTCGCCCGACGAGATGAGCGGCGGCACGTTTACCATCACCAACTTCGGCAGCTTCCGGAACCTGTTCGCCACCCCCATCATCAACCAGCCCGAAGTGGCGATACTCGGTACGGGTTACATCGAGAAGAAGCCCGCCGTGGTGGAAACGCCCGAGGGCGACGCGATAGCCATACGCAGCCGGATGTTCCTGTCGCTCTCGTACGACCACCGGATTATCGACGGCGCCCTGGGCGGCGCTTTCCTCCGGCGCATCGCCGACCTGCTGGAGAACTGGAACGAATAGCGGTATCAGTAAAACGAAAGGAGAAGAAATGAAAAGATACGATATCAAGCATACGGATAAAGAAACGTTGGCGCGCTGGTACTACCTGCTTTCGCTGGGGCGCACGCTCGACGACAAGGCCCCCTCGTACCTGTTGCAGTCGCTCGGCTGGTCGTACCACGCCCCGTACGCCGGGCACGACGGCATCCAACTGGCCATCGGGCAGGTATTCAACCGGGAAGAAGACTTCCTGTTTCCGTATTACCGCGACATGCTTACCGTGCTCTCGGCCGGCCTCACGCCCGAGGAAATCATCCTCAACGGCATCTCGAAGGCTACCGACGTGGCCAGCGGCGGCCGGCACATGTCGAACCACTTCGCCAAGCCGGAGTGGCACATCGAGAACGTGTCGTCGGCCACCGGCTCGCACGACCTGCATGCGGTGGGCGTGGCGCGTGCCATGCGCTATTACGGCCGTCCGGGCGTAGCCATTACCTCGCACGGCGAGGCCACCGTTTCCGAAGGGTTCGTATACGAGGCCATCAACGGCGCCACCACCGAGCGGCTGCCGGTTATCTTCGTTATCCAGGACAACGGCTACGGCATTTCCGTTCCGAAGAAGGAGCAAACGGCCAACCGGAAAGTGTCGGATAACTTCAGCGGGTTCCGGAACCTGAAAATCATCCACTGCAACGGGAAAGACGTGTTCGATTCGATGAACGCCATGACCGAAGCCCGCCACCACGCCGTTTCCACCGGCAAGCCGGTTATGGTGCATGCCAACTGCGTGCGCATCGGCTCGCACTCCAACTCCGACAAGCATACGCTGTACCGCGACGAGTACGAGCTGGCCTACGTCAAGGCGGCCGACCCGCTGTACAAGTTCCGCCGCATGCTGCTGCGGTACGAACGGTTTACCGAAGACGAGTTGCTGGCTATCGAAACGCGGGCGCGGAAAGAGGTGAGCGCCGCGCACCGCCGGGCCCTTGCGGCTCCCGACCCCGACCCGGTAAGCGTGTACGACTACGTGCTGCCCGAGCCCTACGTGCCCGAGCGCTATCCCGACGGCACGCACCGGGCGGAGGGGGAAAAGCAGTTCCTCGTTACGGCCATCAACGAAACGCTGAAAGACGAGTTCCGCCGCAACCCCGACACCTTTTTGTGGGGGCAAGACGTGGCGAACAAAGAGAAAGGGGGCGTTTTCAACGTCACCAAGGGGTTGCAGCAGGAGTTCGGCGCCGGCCGGGTGTTCAACGCGCCGCTGGCCGAAGACTACATCGTGGGCACCGCCAACGGGATGTGCCGGTTCAGCCCCGCCGTGCGGGTGGTTATCGAGGGCGCCGAGTTCGCCGATTACTTCTGGCCGGCCATCGACCAGTACGTGGAGTGTACGCACGAGTACTGGCGCACCAACGGGAAGTTCACGCCCAACCTGGTGATACGCCTCGCTTCGGGCGGTTATATCGGCGGCGGCCTGTACCACTCGCAAACGGTGGAGGGGGCGCTTACCACGTTGCCGGGCGCCCGCATCGTGTACCCTTCGTTCGCCGACGATGCGGCCGGCCTGTTGCGTACGGCCATCCGTTCGCGGGGGCTTACCCTTTTCCTCGAACCGAAAGCGCTGTACAACGCGGCGGAGGCGGCTACCCCGGTGCCCGCCGATTTCGAGGTGCCGTTCGGGAAGGCGCGCATCCTGCGCGAAGGGTCCGACCTTACTTTGATTACCTACGGCAATACCACGCACCTTTCGCTACAGGCGGCCGGGAAGCTGGCCGCCGAGGGAGCGGGCGAGGTGGAGGTAATCGACCTGCGCTCGCTGATACCGCTCGACCGGCTTACGGTATTCGAGTCGGCGGCCAAGACGGGCAAGGTACTCGTGGTACACGAAGACAAGGTGTTTTCGGGTTTCGGCGCCGAGTTGGCGGCGATGGTGGGTACCGAGATGTTCCGGTACCTGGATGCCCCGGTGCAGCGGGTAGGCTCGTTGTTCACTCCGGTGGGCTTCCACCTGAACCTGGAGCGGGCCACGTTACCCGACGCGGCGCGTATCTACCGGGCGGCCAAGGAGTTGTTGGATTATTAAAACGAAATAAGATGAATAAAACAGGATTGTTTTACGCTACGGGCACGGAAAAAACAGCGGCTATCGCCCGGAAAATAGTCGACGCGTTCGGCGACGGCGCTATCGACGTGGTGCCTGTCGAAAGAGCGTGGAAGAAGGAGTTCGAACAGTACGAGTACCTGGTTGCAGGTACGTCTACCTGGTTCGACGGCGAGCTTCCGTCGTACTGGGACGAGATGATGCCGGAGCTGCAAACGCTCGACCTCCGCGGGAAGAAAGTGGCGGTGTTCGGCCTGGGCGACCAGGTGAACTATCCGGATAACTTCGTCGACGGCATCGGCCTGCTGGCCGAGGTATTCAAAGCCTGCGGCGCCGAGTTGGCCGGATGTACCTCCACCGACGGCTATTACTTCAACCAGTCGAAGGGGGTGAAAGACGGCCGTTTCCTCGGGTTGGCCATCGACCCGGAAACGCAGCCGGAAAAAACGAACGGGCGCATCGAGCGCTGGGTGGAGGAGCTGAAAAAAGAGGGGTTCGGCAGTTAAGCCGCTGCTCTGTGCGGACGCCTGTTCCGGAAAGCGCCGTCTGCCTGCCGGTTCGCCCGGCTGCCGGAGCGGGTTACCGTTGCCCTTCGCTGCTGCTTGCCTCGTTGCCGGGACGCCGGCCGGACGTTCCGTTCGGAGCGGGAGGTGCTCGACACGTGTCGAGCACACTGCATGTCACCTGTCGAGCGGTACTTCTTTCGGGGGAGAGCGGAAAAAGACGCGCCGGGCAGCGGGGTATCCGTTCCGTTCGGAGCGGCCGGTGCTACACAGGTGTGTAGCACTCCGCAACTCACTTGTGTTGCACCGTGCAACTCACCTGTGTAGCAGGATGCAACTCACTTGTGTAGCACTGTGCGACTCACCTGTGTAGCACCTCCTCCCTAATCCGGGAACGGAAACCGCCCCAGTGTGCGACGGATTAGGCGCGTCGTCCGTAACAGGGAGTGCGCTACACTTCACACGCATGCTGCGCTACACCTGTCGCGCATACCGCGTTACACTTGTACCGCACACTGCGTTATACCTGTCGCGCACTATGCGCTACACTTGTACCGCATCCCCTGCATCGGCCGGAAAGAGGAGCGGACGCCTTTCGCATCGGATAATGGGTTCCGGTCGACGCCGGGTTTCGAGCGTTCTTTTCGAAAAAGAACCTCCGCTTCCGCTTTTTTTCTTATGTTTGCAAATAAAACCTCCGCCCTTATGAATATAGAAGAAGCCCGGGAATACTGCCTGTCGCTGCGGAACGTAACCGAGTCGTTCCCGTTCGACGACGTGTCGCTGGTATTCAAAGTGGAAAACAAGATGTTCCTGCTCCTGCCGTTGGATGCGGCCGAGCCGAGCGTATCCCTCAAGTGCGACCCGGAGCAGGCCGAAATGCTGCGCGAGCGTTACCGCGCCGTGGAACCGGCCTACCACTTCCACAAGAAGTACTGGAACACCATTTACCTCGGGCGTGATATGGACGACGACGAGATTAAGCGCTGGATACGCCATTCGTACCACGAGGTAATCGCCAAGCTCCCCCGTCGCATCCGCATCCTTTACCAACCGGCCGAATAACCATGCCCGAAATCGTTCATCTGCCGGAAACCGACTCCACGAACCGCTATATGCGCGAATGGGTCGCGAAGAGCCGCCCCGGGGAAGGGAGTGTGGTGTATGCCGACGTTCAAACCGCCGGACGAGGCCAGCCGGGCAACCGCTGGGAGTCGGAGGCAGGCGCCAACCTCACGTTCAGCACGGTGCTGTATCCCGGGTGCATCCCCGCCTCTTCGCAATTCCTGCTCTCGCAGGTAGCGGCGCTCAGCGTAAAGGAAACGCTGGAGCGGCACGTAAGCGGCGTGTCGGTAAAATGGCCCAACGACGTGTATTGCGGCGACCGGAAAATCTGCGGCATGCTGATCGAGAACGACCTCACCGGAAGCGAAATCTACTGCTCCATTATCGGCATCGGCATCAACCTGAACCAGGAAACGTTTTACAGCGACGCCCCCAACCCGGTTTCGCTACGGCAACTCACCGGGAAACGGTATAACCGCGAAGAAGAACTGCACGCCTTCCTGCACCGGTTTTACCGCCGCTACCTGCAATTGCTGCAAGGCCGGTTCGAGGCGGTGCGGAACGATTACCGCGCCGCGCTTTACCGGGGCGACGGCTTTTACCCGTATACCGATGCGCAAGGCGCTTTCGAGGCCCGGATTCACGACATCGAGCCTACCGGCCATTTGTTACTGGCCTTGCCCGGGGGCGAAATCAGGCGGTATGCTTTTAAGGAAGTGGCCTGTGTCGGGTTGCCCGGCGCGGGTTACGCGGGCCGGGGATGAATCAGTACGAAGCGGGCGCCGCCGGTGTAAGCCGGGTCGATGGAGAGCGTTCCGCCCAGGCGCTCCGCGATGACGCTGCAAATGGAAAGCCCCAGGCCTACGCCCGGCTGCATGTCGTCGAGCCGTTCGAACCGGTCGAACACCGACGCCTGTTTTTCCGGCGGGATGCCGCAGCCTGTATCCGTTACCGCGATACGTACCTGTTTCCCTTCCTTTTCCATGCTGAAAGCGAGGTTGATTTCGCCTTGTGCGGTAAACTTCGTGGCATTCACCAGCAAATTGATAAGCAATTGTTGCAGGCGCAAGGCATCGGTATACAGCGTAACCGGTTCGGCGGCGGGCGTAAAGGTAAGCTCCACCCCGGCGGGCACCCGTTGCCGGATGCTGTCGAGCGCTTTGCGGCAACACGCCTCCAGCGAATGGTTTCCGAAGTGGAACTGCATGTCGCCCGTTTCCATGCGGGTGAGGTCGAGCACGTCCGTAAGCAGGTTCAGCAGCAGTTCGGTATTGTTATGGATAATCGAGGTATACTCTTTCTTTTCTTCGCCGGGCGCTTCGTCGTCGACCAATAATCCCGAAAAGCCCACGATGGCGTTCATCGGCGTACGGATTTCGTGGCTCATATTGGCCAGGAAGGCGCTTTTCATCCGGCTGGCCTCTTCGGCTTTCTCCTTTTCTGCGATGAGTTTCCGTTCCGATTCGAGCAACTGCTTCCTTTCGTCGAGCAACTCGTCTTTCAGCCGGCGCGCACGCTGGTAGTACACATACAGCACATACAAGAGCACGAGTAGCGCCAGCGACACCGCTCCCGACAAAGCGAGCTGGAATTGCTTTTGTTTCATCCGCCGGGCAGCCTGTTCCAGCTCGACTGCCTGCACTTCTTTGTCGTGCAGTTCGTGCATCGTGCGCAATTGGCCGAGCTGCCGCAGAAACAGCTCGTTGTTGCGGCGGGAGTTGTAGGCGTATATTTCGTCGTACAGCGCCAGCGCTTCCCGGGTGCGCCCCTGCTGCTCCAGTATGTCGGCTTTCAGGCGCAGGTCTTCGGGCGTGCGCTCTTGCGTAAGCAGGCTGTCGATAAACTTCAGCGCCAGCGTGTTATTCCCCACGCGCCGGTAATAGTTCGCCTTGACCGACAGGTAAGCCCGTTCGGCGTAATCCTCTTCTATCCGGTTCGTTGCGGCATACCGGTCGGCCTGGCGCAGCGCTTCGGCTGCCGGCAACAGTTTGTTTTCGCGCAGGTACAAATCCGCGTAGAAGATGTAAAGGAGCCAGTAATCGTGATCCACTACGTATACTCCTCCGGTTTGCCGGTTCAGCTCGGCCATGCGGTCGATTTGCTGCTTATACCGGGTCAGGATGGCCTCGGTTTCTTCCGGCCGGTGCGTACGGAGCGCCGATTCGGCCTGGTACGAGAGCACGTGTAGCTGCGCTTCCTCTTTCCCGGGTAGCGTTTCCATCAATTCGAGGCTGTATCGGAAAGAGGCTACCGCATCGCTGTCGCGCCGGATGGCTTGGAAAATGAGGCCGAGCCCCTCGGCGCTTCGCGCCAGCCCGTACCGGTGCCCCTTGCTTTCGGCCAACCGGTATAACTGCACCGCCTGGCTCATGGCTTCTTCGTAATGCTTATCCCACAGTAAATTGAGATATACCCGGCTGCGGGCGTCGTACAGTCCGTCGGGATATTCGTTCCGCCGGGCGGCCAGCGAGTCGAGCTGGCTTACCCAATACCGCAAGCTGTCGCGGTTGCTTACATTATAATAATAGCAACTCAACGCTTCGAAGGCGCCGTACAACGACGGTACCGAATCGAGCCGTTCCGCGAGGGCGGCTTGCCGTTGCAGAAAAGCGGCCTCGGCGGGCGTGTACATATATAATCGGGCCAGCCGGGTTACCACCGGCAGCATTTCCCGGGGCGGAACGCCGGCGGCGAAAAGGCGGTAAAGGCTGTCTTTCTCCGCTTCACGGCTGTCGGTACCGTTTCCGGCTATGCCGGCGCAACAAGCGGCCAGGCAAGCTACGAGCCCTATCCACCGCCTGAAGCGGTTTATCCGGTGTGTACGCTCTCTGTTCATACGGCATCGGTTATTTCGAACGGTTTTATAAATACGAAACGCGCTCCGTCGCGGTAAGCCGGGTCGATAAACAAGGTGCCTCCCAGCCGCAAAGCGATGTTGCGGCAAATAGGCAGCCCGAGCCCCGTGCCTTGCCGGAAGTCGTCGAGCTTCTCGAACGTTTCGAAAACAGCCTGGTGCTTTTCGGGCGGGATACCGCAGCCGGTATCGGTTACCGACACCTGTACCCGGCGGTTCGCCTCGTCGGTTTCGAGGGCCAGGCGAATGCTGCCTCGCTCGGTAAACTTCGCGGCATTGAGCAGCAACCGCGACAACAACTGTTGCAACCGCTGCGCATCGGTAGGCAGTACGTACGGGGCGGCCGTACAAGTAAATATCAGCTCCACGCCGGGCGCCACCCGGTGGCGCACCGAGTCGAGGGCGCGCCGGCAGCAGTCCGCCCAGTCGGCCTCTTTTACCGATACCTTGTAGTTGCCCGATTCGAGGCGCGACAGGTCCAGCACATCGTTAATGAGGTTCATCAGCAACTCGGCGTTGTGGTTGATGAGCGAGGCGAACTCTTGCTTCTCGGATTCGGTATATTCATTTTCGGCCAGCAGTTCCGAGAAACCCACGATGGCGTTCAGCGGAGTGCGTATCTCGTGGCTGATGTTGGCGATGAAGGCCGACTTTTTCCGGTTGGCTTCTTCGGCTTCTTCTTTGGCCTGTTTCAGGAATCGTTCGGTGCGGAGCAGCGAGTGCCGTTCGCGCAAGAGCTCTTCCCGTAACCGGTTGGTACCTTTATACAGTCGATACATCCCGTACAACAGGGCGGCCAGTACCAGGCAAATCGCTACGGAGGCCGCTACCTGGCGCTGCTTTACCGATAACTGCTCGCGGCGGTTGCGCAACATGGCGGCCTGCCGGGCTTTGTCGTTCAGGTTGTTGAGCGAGGCCAGTTGCTCCATCTGGCGCGACAGGGCGTTGTTCCAGGTGGTGTCGGAGAAGGCCAGGAGTTCCTTGTATGCTGTCGAGGCGGCTGCTATGGAGCCGGCTCCCTGCAGGGCCTCCACTTTCAGTTTGAGCATCTCTGCCCGGGTTTCGAGGGCGAGGGCGCTATCCGCCTCGGCTACCGCCCGGAGGTAGTCTTTCCGTTCCATCCGGTAGGCGGCCTGCGCTTCGTAATAGACGTATTTCATGGTAGGGTCGGACGAGGCGTCGGCATACCGCTTCGCTTTTTCCAGGCTGGCCCGCGCTTTGGCAGGCTGCTGTTTCAGCAGGTAGTACCGGGCGTAATACGAATAGAGGTACCACCACTGCCAGTCTACCGGAAAAGGAAGGCCTCGACGTCCGAATACCTGTTCGGCTTCCTGTAGCCGTTGTTTGTAAAGCGACAGGGTTTGTTTGGCTTCTTCGAGTTCTCCGAGCCGGAGCAGGGAGTGCATCATATCCGAGAGGTACTGCAATTCGAATAACGGGTCGCGGTTATACCGGTCGAGCCACGGTTTGCCTTCCCGCAAGGTTTCGAGGGCTTCTTCGTCGCGGCCGACGGCTTGGTATATCAGGGCGATATCGTATCGGGCCATCATCTGCCCGTACGGCTGGTCTTCGCGCTTGGCGCGCGCCAGCAGCCGGAGCGACTCGTTCATGGCGAGTTCGTAATTGCGGATGGCGAGGTGGTAGATGCACAGGATGTAACCGTAATCGAACAAGGCGTCGGGGCATTCGTTCCGGGCGGCGCTCACCGAGTCGATATAAGCGCCCCAGTACCGGAGGCTGTCGCTCATGGCGCGGTTGTAGTAGTGGCGGCACAGGCTGCCCAGGGTTTCGTAAACAGTTCCTACCGAATCGAGTTCGCGGGCGGTTTGCAGCAGCGAGGTGAGGATTCCGGCTTCCTGGGGTTGCTGCCAGGTAACTTCGAGCAACTGGCGGTAGAGGGGGAGCCGGTCGGCGGGAGAAGAAACGGCGGTGAGCTCGCGGCGCAGGCTGTCGACGTAAGGGGAGGAAATGTTATCGACGGGTTGGGCGGAAACGCGACTGATGGCGGCGTATCCTCCCAACAGCAGCAGAATAAGGTTACGAAGCCATGTCTTTCTCGTTTTCCCGGTTTTTTCCACTTACTTTCTTATCCTTCCGATTCGTTGGTTTCCGATTCTTCGTTTTACAGTGGCGAAGATACCAATCTATTTTCAAATAACGGCGTTTCGCCGTTATTTTTTAGCGGAAGGGTATGGCTGAAGGGTATAAGAATCAAGCTGGCTTGCTTTCTTTCCGAAGGGTGGCTCTTCCCTTGACAGGGTTGTCCGGGTCGTTGTCTCGGCAGTCTTCTCTTGGCTTGCCTGCGAAAGGCTTTCTTTCCCCGGAAAGAACAACCAGCCTCTTCACGACAGCGGGGTTTTCCTCAAACGTTCTTTTACGAAAGAATCACCCCTTCCCCTTGTATTTGTACAATTCAAAAATAGTGAGTAGCTTTGAACGTAAAAATCAGGGAAAAACAATGAAGAATAACGACTGGAAGGAGCGATTGAACGTGGTGTATTCCACCGATCCCGACTTCGCATACGATACGGCCGAAGAATCGGCTTGCACCGAAACGCTACCCCCCGCAAAACAACCGCTGCGCATCTCGCTCGACAAACGCAACCGCGGCGGCAAAGCCGTTACGCTCGTAACCGGCTTTAGCGGTACGGCCGCCGACCTGGCCGACTTGGGCAAACGGCTCAAGGTAAAGTGCGGAGTAGGCGGTTCGGCCAAAGACGGCGAGATTATTATCCAGGGCGACCTGCGCGCCAAGGTGCTGGCGCTGTTGCAACAAGCAGGTTATACCAAAAGCCGGATTATCTGATGCTTACCGTTTACAGGGCTTCGGCCGGCTCCGGTAAGACTTATACCCTTACCGGCGAGTACCTCGTGCTGCTGTTCTCTTCGCCGCAGGCTTACCGGCGTATCCTGGCCGTTACCTTTACCAATAAGGCCACCGACGAGATGAAAGGGCGTATCGTAGAGGAGTTGTACCGCCTTTCTTCCGGGCAAAGTTCGGGCTACGTGGCGTTGCTCACGCAAAAGTTCAGGCTGGACGAAGTCGAGGTACGGAAACGCGCCCGCGCAATTCTTATCGCCATCCTGCACGATTACGCCGCTTTCAACATCAGTACCATCGACCGCTTTTTCCAGCAAACGATGCGTGCCTTCACCCGCGAAATCGGGTTGCAGGGCGGCTACGGGCTGGAGCTCGACCAGGAACAGGTGCTCGACCAGGCTATCGACGGCCTGTTGGCCTCGCTCGACAAGCAAGCCAACAAGGAACTGCTCGGATGGCTGGTTCAATTTGCCTCCGAGAAGGTGGAAAGCGGTTCGGCGTGGAACCTGCGGCAAGACATCGGGCGCCTTTCGCGCGAACTGTTCAAGGAAAACTACAAAGCGTTCGAAAAGGAGTTGCGCGAGGATATTGCCGACAAGAAGGCGCTCGAACAATATAAGGAATTGCTGTATGCGCTTATCCGTTCGGAAGAAAGTCGGGTAAAGGAAACCGGGCAAAAGGCCTTGGCGCTGCTCGACGCGTGCGGGCTGACGCCCGACGATTTCAAAGGCGGCCAGCGCTCGCCTATCGGGTTGTTCCGGAAGTGGGCGGCGGGCGTGATGAAGGAGCCTACCGCCACCTTTATCAACTGGATCGGGAATCCGGAGGCTTTTTATACGGCGAAAACGGAGGCGGGCGTACGGGCGCGTATCGAAGAGGCGTTCGAGCGCGGGTTGAACGAGTGCATGCGGGAGATAGCGGATGTATTCGCCAACTGTACGCAATACCTTACGGCGAAGGAAATCGTGCGGTATTACTTTACGCTGGGTATCCTGAACGACGTTTCCGCGCAGTTGGCCGAGTACCGGCAGGAAAAGAACATCCTGCTTATCGCCGATACCACCGAACTGCTCAACAAGGTGATAGCCGGGTGCGACGCGCCGTTTATCTACGAGAAAACGGGCGTGAGCATCGACCATTATATGATAGACGAGTTCCAGGATACCAGCGGGATGCAGTGGGAGAATTTCCGGCCGCTCATCCGCGAGAGCTTGTCGCAGCGCTCCTTCAACCTCATTGTGGGGGATGTAAAGCAGAGCATTTACCGGTTCCGCAACTCCGACTGGAAGCTGCTCGACGAACAGCTGGGCGTCGATTTCCGGAGCGAAGGGGTGGAAGACCGGATTCTGGGTGTGAACTGGCGGAGCTGCCGGTGTATCGTGGAGTTCAACAATGCGTTTTTCCATACGGCGCCGCTGCTGTTGCAGGCGATGTTTAACGAAGGGCTCGGCGATTCGCCGCTTTCCGATAAGGAACGGGCGTATATCGAAGGTAAAATCGTACAGGCGTACGGCAAGCTGTACCAGGAAGTGCCGCCCCGGCTCCGCGAAAAAGACGGGCATGTGAAGGTGGAGTTTCTTACCTCTACCGACGAGGCCGACTGGAAAGAGCAGGCCTTGTCGCGGCTTCCGGGCATAGTGGAGCAGTTACAGGCCAACGGCTATGCGTTGCGCGACATCGCTATCCTGGTACGTACCAACAAAGAGGGCGCGCAGGTGGCGGATACGTTGCTGGCCTACAAGGAGAGCCATCCCGACAGCCCGTACAAGTACGACCTGATTTCGGACGACGCGCTGTTCGTTTCGGGTTCTTCGGCGGTTCGCTTCCTGGTGGCGCTGCTCCGGCACCTGCGCAACCGGGGAGAAGAAACCGCCCGGCGCGTGGCCGTGTTCAACTATACGTTGCTGAAAGCGGCGGCGGATGCCCGCACTTCTACGTCGCTTCCGTTACAGGAAACGGATTTCCCCGCGGAGGTGAAAGACGAGTTATACCGGTTGAGCCGGGAATCGCTGTACGAGATAACGGAAGGGCTGCTGCGCTTGTTCGGCCCGCTGTTCCCCGAGGCCGAACAGGTGTTTATCCAGGCGTTTATGGATATGGTGCACGAGTTCGTGCAGGGCGAAAGCTCCGATATTACCGGCTTTCTGAAGTGGTGGGACGAGAAGGGCGCCCGGAAAACCGTTACCACGCCCGATGCGCAGGATGCGATTCGTATCCTTACCGTGCATAAGTCGAAGGGGTTGGGCTTCAAGGCCGTACTGTTGCCGTTCGGCGACTGGGAAATCGACCACAAGCCGCTCAAGCCGGTGATATTGTGGTGCCATCCGGAGAAAGCGCCTTTCAACCGGTTGCATCTGGTGCCGGTGCGGTATTCGTCTACCTTGAGCCGCACGATTTTCGCCCGGGAGTATTACGACGAAAAGCTTCATGCGTACATCGACAACCTGAATACGCTGTATGTGGCGTTTACCCGCGCCAAAGAAGAGCTGATCGTTTTCTCGCCCTCTCCTAAAAAAGCGGAAAAGGCGGGCTGTATTTCCGAGTTGCTTTGGCTGGGGCTGGCGCACGCCAATCGCCCTGCCACGCCCGACGGGTGCCCGCTTACCGATTTGTCGGCCCGGTTCGACCGGGAAAAGGGGTGTTTCGAACATGGAACGTGGTGGAAACCGGAGGTTGTTGCCGGCGTGCCGTCCGGTTTCGAGGAAATCCGTCTGGAACGGATCGCTTCCGTTACGCCGCAAGACCGGTTACGCCTGCGCTTGCAGGGGAAGCTGTTCTTTTTCGACGACGCCCGGCGGAAGTACGGGGCGTTGATGCACGAAATCCTGAGCCGCATCCGCGTTCCCGCCGATGTGGCGGCTTCGGTAGACCGGTACCGGTATGCCGGAATCGTAACGAAGCAGGAGTGCGACGTATTGCAGGAGCGCCTGAATGAATTGTTAAAGTCGCCGGAGGTGCTTCCCTGGTATGACGGAAACGCCCGGATATTGAACGAAGTCGATATCTTGTCGGGCAAGGCGGTGGCGCACCGTCCCGACCGCATCGTGATTACCGGGCAGGAGGTGACAGTGGTGGATTACCGGTTCGGGGAAAAAGAAAGCCCGGGTCATTTCCGGCAGATGAAAGAGAATCTGCATTTAGTAAGCGCAATGGGGTACACGGAAGTGAAGGGCTTTATCTGGTATGTCGATTTAAATAAAATCGAACAGGTGATTCCCGCCTGATGTTTGGTATTCCGCAAAAAAAACGTATTTTTGCAGTTTCTATCCGATAACGGGTTAAATAAGAATGAAGGTACACAGAGAAGGAACAGGTTTATTACTCACTTTGTTTACGGTTTTCTTTATCGTGAACATGGCGGTGTATTACTGGAAAGGGGCCGGTACGGCTTTCTATTCGGTACTTCTTTTGTCGGCGGTGGTCTATTTGCCTGTGTTGAATTTCTTCCGCAGCCCTTACCGGCGTTTTCCTTACGATTCCGAGGGGCTCGTCATCGCCCCGGCCGACGGCACGATCGTGGCTATCGAGGAGGTAACGGAGAACGAGTATTTCAAGGATAAACGGTTGCAGGTTTCCATCTTCATGTCGGTGTTCAATGTGCATGCCAACTGGTTCCCGGTAAACGGCACGGTAAAGTACGTTACCCACCAGAACGGGCGCTTTATGGCGGCTTATCTGCCCAAGTCGAGCACGGAGAACGAGCGTTCCACCATCGTGATTACCACCCGCAACGGCATCGAGATACTCACGCGCCAGATTGCCGGGGCGCTTGCCCGCCGCATCGTTACCTATGCCAAGCCCGGCGAGAAGTGCCACGTAGACGAGCAAATGGGATTTATCAAGTTCGGCTCGCGGGTGGATGTTTTCTTACCCGTAGGTACGGAAGTGTTGGTGGAAATGGACCAGAAAGTAACGGGGAATCAAACCCCGATAGCCCGATTATAACTGATTGAAATGAGTATAACGAAACACCTCCCTAACTTGCTTACCTGCCTGAACCTGGTTTCGGGTTGCATAGCATGTACGTTCGCCTTGCAAGGGCTGCTTTACTATGCGGCCGTGTTCGTGCTGGTAGCGGCCGTATTCGATTTCTGCGACGGTTTCGTGGCCCGTTTCCTGCATGCGTATTCGCCTATCGGCAAAGAGCTCGATTCGCTGGCCGACGAAGTGAGCTTCGGGGTGGCTCCGGGCATGGTGCTTTTTTATACGTTGGCGCAGGCTGCATTTCCGCAGCAATCCTATCTGCCGTACGTAGCGTTCGTTATTCCCGCTTTTTCGGCGTTGCGGCTGGCCAAGTTCAATATAGATACCCGGCAGGCTACTTCTTTTCTCGGACTGCCGGTTCCGGCCAATGCCTTGTTTTGGGTTTCGGGCCTGTATGCCACTCAACCTTTGATGTCGGCGAATGTTATACTTTATACGGCTGTTGCGTTGGCGCTGGCAGGCGTTACGTCTTTTTTACTGGTATCGGAGGTGCCTATGTTTTCCTTGAAAATCAAGTCGCTTGCCTGGAAAGGAAACGAGTTGCGTTACCTGTTGGCCGCCGGTGCCGTGGTATTTGTGGGTTTGTGGGGCTTTCTGGGAATAGCCGGTACGATCGTATTGTACGTGATCTTGTCTCTTCTGAATAAAAGGAAGTAACCGGCGGCGTCTTCCGGGCCGGGTTATCCATTAAAAGAGCTATCGTTATGATTATTAAGTTGGTCTTATTCGTATTCTTGTTTTTTATCCTGTTGGTCTTGCTGCTGGGCGTTTCGCTGATTCGCTCGGCGAAGAACATCTTTTTCGGAGGCGGAAGCAAGCATACCGGTAACCGGGAGCAGACATCCCGTTCGGAAGATAAATCCGCTTCCGGGCATAGCGAAACGCGCCGGTCGTATGGTTTCCGCAAACGGAAAAAGATAATCGGCAAAGACGAGGGCGAATACGTCGACTACGAAGAAATAAAAGAGTAAACCGGCTGAAAACTCCGCACTTGTTTGCTTCGGAAAGTCAAAGGGAGTATATTTGTTCTCGCAAAGAAAATCCGGATGACGAATACGAACAAAATAAATACGTTTGCCTGCCCGCTGTTTCTGGTCGATAATGTATCGGAAAAGATCATCGAGCACTATCATTCGGATTTCGTATTGCTGCATGCTATTGCCGGCCGGTCGGAGTGTACGATTGCCGGCGAAAAGATAAGATTCGGCGCCGGCGATTACGTGCTGCTGGCGCGCAACAACTTTTCCAAGATTCATATTTTTCCCGATAAGGATACCGGAACGCATAAGGGAATCCTGATCCGTATTTCGGAAGAGGAAATCCGGAAGTATTTTCTCCATAACAAACAAGCCATTAAGCACGGTGGCGTACATAAAACGGAGCCTTACAGATTATTGCCTCCCCATCCGTTGTTACAGGGCTTGTTCGCCTCTGTCGAAATCTGCCTGAGCCAGGGATACCGGTACGACTCGGAAACGATGATTCTGATGAAGCTTTACGAAACTATCGAAACGCTGGTAACGGTCGATCCGGAGTTGTATGGCTGGCTCTTTTACGCCAATGCCGATCCCGGAAAGATCAACCTCGCGGATTTTATGAACAAGAACTATATATTCAATGCGCCGCTCGAGCGTTTCGCCGAATTGAGCGGGCGGAGTTTATCTACCTTCCGCCGGGATTTTATAAAGGAATTCGGCATGACGCCTTCCGCCTGGTTGCTGGACCGGCGCTTGGAAGAGGCTTATCGCCAGATTACGGCGGAAAAGAAGAAACCGTCGGAAATTTACTTGCACCTCGGCTTCGAGAGCCTGGCCCATTTTACCCGGAGCTTCAAGAATAAATATACCGTTACCCCCGCTTCTCTCCTAAGATAGCCGGCTATCCCTTTCCTTGCCTTTGAACTTTTGAAGCAAATGAGTTTGACCTTTTAAGAATAACTTCGAGCCTTAATCGGAACGATATTTGCAAGCGTATCGGAACATTTAATTC
The DNA here is from genome assembly GCA_048468815.1 of Parabacteroides sp. GTDB lineage: Bacteria > Bacteroidota > Bacteroidia > Bacteroidales > Tannerellaceae > Parabacteroides_B. The sequence goes on along the minus strand of DBGBSM010000341.1, from coordinate 2,589 downwards.
AATAACCTGTTTAATTTCCCTTATATAGATTCTTAAGGTGTCGGGCAAAAGCCGAACAGGCTCTGAATCGTATTTTCTTTGCAGGTGGGGACAATGGCAAAAGAATAAGGTGACAAGTAATAAACAAGTATATGAGTAATAACACAAACGGGCATATCATCCAGATTATCGGGCCTGTAATCGACGTTTTGTTCGACGCCGGCGACGACAATAAAGTGGTGTTGCCCCGTATTCACGATGCCTTGACTATCGCGCGTTCCGGCCAGCCGGCGCTCGTGGTGGAGGTACAACAGCATATCGGCGAGAACACGGTGCGTACGGTCGCGATGGACAGTACCGACGGGTTGCGCCGCGGCATGGAGGCGGTACCCGCCGGGTCGCCTATCACGATGCCTACCGGCTTACAGGTAAAAGGACGGCTGATGAATGTAATCGGAGCGCCTATCGATGGCATGGCTGCCCTGGATAAAGAAGGGGCGTTACCTATCCACCGCGAACCCCCGAAATTCGACGAGCTGAGTACCACGCGCGAAGTGCTTTTCACCGGAATCAAGGTAATCGATTTGCTGGCTCCTTACGCCAAGGGCGGTAAAATCGGTTTGTTCGGTGGCGCCGGTGTAGGCAAAACGGTGCTGATTATGGAGCTGATAAACAACATCGCCAAGAAGAACAACGGATTTTCCGTTTTTGCCGGGGTAGGCGAACGTACCCGTGAAGGAAACGATTTGCTGCGCGAAATGATCGAAAGCGGAGTGATTCGTTACGGGGAAGCGTTTACCAAGAGCATGGAAGAAGGGCACTGGGACCTTTCGAAAGTGGATACGGCCGAGCTGGCGAAGTCGCAGGCTACCTTAGTGTTCGGACAAATGAACGAGCCTCCGGGCGCCCGATCGTCGGTAGCGCTTTCGGGGCTTACCATCGCCGAGTCGTTCCGGGATGCGGCCGGTGCCGACGGGCCGAAAGACATTTTGTTCTTTATCGATAATATATTCCGGTTCACCCAGGCCGGTTCCGAAGTATCGGCTTTGTTGGGCCGTATGCCGTCGGCGGTAGGTTACCAGCCTACGCTGGCTACCGAAATGGGGGCGATGCAGGAGCGGATTACTTCTACCAAAAACGGCTCCATTACCTCGGTGCAAGCCGTATATGTGCCGGCCGACGACCTGACCGACCCGGCGCCGGCCACTACGTTTACCCACTTGGATGCCACAACGGTGTTGAGCCGTAAGATTGCCGAGTTGGGCATTTATCCGGCGGTAGACCCGCTGGAGTCTACTTCGCGCAGCCTCGACCCGCTGGTAGTGGGCGAAGAGCACTACCGCACGGCGCAACAAGTAAAGCAGATTCTACAGCGCAATAAAGAGCTACAGGATATAATTTCCATCCTCGGCATGGAGGAGCTGTCGGACGAAGACCGCACTACGGTAAGCCGTGCGCGTCGTATCCAGCGTTTCTTGTCGCAGCCGTTCTCGGTAGCCGAGCAGTTTACCGGCGTACCGGGAGTGATGGTACCCATCGAAGATACCATTCGCGGGTTCCGGATGATTCTCGACGGCGAAGCCGACGAGTTGCCCGAGCAGGCTTTCCTCAACGTGGGTACCATCGAGGAAGCGCAGGAAAAAGCGAAACAATTGCAGGCGCAGGCCGCTAAATAAAGAACCGTATGGAGTTGATACTGTTAACACCGGAGGGCGAAGTGTTCCGGGGACCTGTCGAAAAGGTTACCTTGCCGGGCGTAAGCGGACAGTTTACGGTACTGCCCCGTCATGCGGCTTTAATCAGCGCGCTGGAAAACGGAACGATTGCGTATCGCACCGGAGGAGAAGAAAAAACGTTTGCGGTGAAAAGCGGTTTCGTGGAAGTAAACCGGGACGTGGTTTCGGTATGTGCGGAACAATAATAAAAGAAACGATATGTTATCACAGTTCAAGTTAGGTATCCGGTTGCTGCTCCTTTTGGTAGCTATTTACGGGGGAGTGGGAATCGTACTCGGGGTAATTCTCCGGTTGGCGGTGCCTGGGTTGTATTTCAGTCACTTTCCGCTTATTCCGTTGTTTTACCTGGTTACGGGAGTCGTCCTGAACTTTGCGTTGGATGCCATCCGGAGCAAGCATCCCGACCGGCTGGTGAATATGTTTATGTTCATGCGGATGGTCAAGTTGGTGCTTACCGTCGCTTTTTTAGGAATATACGACCGCTTTATCGGGGAAGACAAGATGAAATTCGCTCTTACCCTGGTGTTGTTTTATCTGATTTACATGTCGCTCGAGTCCTATTTGTTTTATCTCTACGAAAAACGGAGGAAGAAACATGAAACGAAGCATCCCGAAATTAATAAATAACCGAACGAAGCGTTTCCTCTGCTTGTTGCTTTTTCTGCTCGCGGCCGGTACGGCCGGTTTAAGGGCGCAGGAGGTGGATGCGAAGAAAATCGTATTCGACCATATCCAGGATAGCTACGAATGGCATATCACCCACTGGGGCGAAACCCCGGTGCGATATAAAAGCCGCGATACGAAGCCCCTTCGTCCAGCCGCGAAGAGAGGAACACCTGCCACCCGCCCGTTTCTCCTTTTACGATTACCGGCA
>DBGBSM010000340.1:0-2874 GCA_048468815.1 Parabacteroides sp. | reverse complement strand
AAATATAGAAAGAATATTCGAAACGCACCCGGTTGCCGGTAAAAAATACACCGTCTTTTTAAGCACTCTTTTTGTGTGGAAAAGCGCTGCGACCTCCCGGAAACACGATTCACAGCCACTTTCCGCTTGCTGAAAAAGCGGAAAGCGAATCCATCGCCACCGACAGAATTTCTCAAATTATTTACATTCCGCTTGGTTGTTACCTAATTATTTCGTTCCTTTGCAACCGCTTTACGTAATCTCTGGCGGGGAAATAGAGTTCCGTTACATTGCGTTTCGTTTATAACACAAATCAAAAAGCTATAAAACAATGGATTTATTAAAAGTTGTAGAAGAAGAATTCGCTACCAAAAAAGAAGGACTTCCCGCATTTAACAGCGGCGATACCATTACGGTAGCTTACCGGATCAAAGAAGGAAACAAAGAACGTATCCAGCAATACAGAGGTGTTGTAATCCGGATTTCGGGCCACGGCGACAAAAAACGCTTTACCGTACGCAAAATGTCGGACAACATAGGCGTAGAAAGAATCTTCCCGTTGGAATCGCCTTTTATCGAAAACATCGTCGTTAACAAACGAGGTAAAGTACGGCGGGCCAAATTGTATTGCCTGCGTGCACTCACCGGTAAGAAAGCGAGAATCAAAGAAAAAAGAATGTAACGTTTTCCATAGCATCATTCGCAAAAAGCTATCCGCTACGGGTGGCTTTTTTTTTAATCCTGAAATAACCCGTAGAACTTATTCACAATGAAAGACTGGATCGTCAAATTAATCATAGGCTTAACGGCGTCTATCCTGATTACGCTTCTTTTTACCGCGCTGGCACGGACTTTTCATTTCACCTTTTATACCCGCTTCGGTTCCGTTGCCGCCGGGTTTGCCGTGGCCATAGGCGTTATGTATCTGCTGAAAGTAAGTAAAAACTTCAAGATTCTTATCCTATGGAGTATCCTGCCGGGTATTACCACGGTAATCGCTCACAACTGGCTGTTCTATTCGGCCGACGAAGCGGTAGAATACGCCGACATGCACGAAGCCTCCGCGCCGGAGAGCAACCACCTTTATTTTACGCTCGATACTTACTGGTACAACACGGAAGGCGCCAGCGACCTGCTGGTAACTACCACGCGCAAACGCCGGGGACGCACCAGCACGAGCAAAGAAGTATATACGGTTATTCCGTTTTTTACGGATTCGATCAGTGAAACCGTGCAAGGCTGGCTCGTTTCGCATACTACCGCCGCCAAGTACGATAAAGCCGAAACGTACGAAGACCTGATACGATTCGAAGACATCCTGTATTTCGAACGCCGGACGGAAGATTTAAAAAATTATCAGGAAGCTATCGAAAAATCGTCCTATCACGACCAGGTGGCCGACAACGTGATTTACTTCGAGCCGTTGTACAAAGAGTTCGTTCCCACCCATACCTGGAAAAAATATTTTACGTTGTGTTATGTAGGTTCGGGATTTATCTTCGTTATTATCGGCTTTATCGTGAATTTGCGTAAACGGAAAGAAGAAGAAAGGGAAGAAAAAGAGGAAGTCTGAGGTCCATCTAAAAAAATAAACAAAAGTTCAGCCTATTTTAGCTAACTATTCCGTTTCCGAATTTGTTATGTGTTATATCTGATAAATTAAACACAATTAATATGAAACGACTCAGTTGGCTATTCCTCTTCGTGTGGGCGGCTTTTGCCTGCACACACAAAACCGGCACTTCTCCGGTGCCGGTAAATGCGACCTTGCAGCAGGATACGCTGCCCGAACCCCGGGGAAGTTATTATTTCAGCGGCGATTTCCGGTATTTCGCCGATGCGGCTACTTTCCGCGATTGTATCACCAACGACACGTTCCCCGTAGTGATGCGGGGCGATTACAAACGGATGGAAAAAGAGTACCGGAAAACGGGAATCGACGTACCCGAAGGATTGTATTGCGAAGTGATGGGCTACCTCGTCGACAAGCCGGCGGGCGAAGAAGGACGCGACAAGCAAATCGTAATTACCAGCCTGATCCGGTTCGACCGTACCTCGGCGTGCCGCCTGGGAACGGTAACCGGAGGCATTTATACCGCTTACATACCGGATAAGAAAAACGCCAGCGAGCAGGTTTCGCTCAAACTGAACGGCGATTACACGTTCCAATGCGTAGTAAACGATTTGAAAACGAAGAAGAAAACAGCGTCGGCGGAAGGAGTATGGCACCGCACCTCCGACGAAGACATCGTTTTCCTTACCGACGGCGAAGTGTTTTACCAGGGCATCATCGACTTCACCAACATGAACCTGAAGCTGTACGATAACAACGGGAAACTCCGGACGTTCACCCAGCAAAGCTAAGTTTCCTTTTTCAGAAGCAGAAAATGTGGCGCATGCTTCGGCACGCGCATCAGCTCGTTTATCTTTTTTCCGCTTACGGATGCGTTTGCCGACGGCGTCGGCAATATTGCCAAGGGCGTCGGCAAGTTTGCCGAGGGCGTCGTTTTTATTGCCGAGGGCGTTGGCAACCAAAAACAGCGGCGAGCTCGCTAAAAAATACGCCCGGAAGATGCCGGGCCGCAAAGCAACCTCCGTTAAGCGGCACCCCAAGCGAAGCGGGCTTACGCAGCAATAAAGAAGTTCGTTTACCGTGGCGGGCAACCGACCGGCACCATACGAATAAAGGGAGCGCCCGAAAACGGAGCGCTCCCTTTATTTTTTCCGGACACGGCCTTCTTCTACTCTAATTTTTTATTCAAGAAGATATGCACGAAAAAGCCTGCTACGATAAGAAGCAATCCTATCAGCAAAAGCGAATTGGTTATACCTCCTCCAAAAAAAGGCACGGCAAGTACGGCTACGCCGATGAGGAGAATAATAACTCCCACATAC
>DBGBSM010000339.1:0-10733 GCA_048468815.1 Parabacteroides sp. | reverse complement strand
ATGTATTCTGTTTCCGTTATTCTACCGGAATATCGCGATTCACGTTCTTGCAACCGATCAGGGCGTAGTACAGCATATAAACCAGCGCCAGGAAAATTACCCAATAACTGGCCATATAGCCCCAGCTGTCGGCTGCCAACCCCTGGATAAGCGGTAAGATACCTCCGCCGCAAACCATCACCATAAAGATGCCGGCTCCGGCCGCCGTATATTTACCCAATCCCTCTACGGCGAGGTTGAAAATGCCGCCCCACATCACCGAGGTACACAAACCGCACAATACGAGGAACATAATCCCGATAGGCACTTCGGTGAGCCCGAACGAAATATCCGATTTGAACACCGGCATATTCACCGTGATTCCCTTCGGCAGCAAAATGGTAAGCAAGATAAAGCACATACCCAGCAAGGCCACGAAAGTAAGCATCGTTTTGCTGGAGAACTTGCCGCCGAACGTACCGCCCAGCAACCGGCCTATCAGCATCAGGAACCAGTAGGTTCCTACGATGGTACCGGCCGTAGTGGCGTCGATAGCCAGGTCGGTGGTCATATACAAGTTAGCGAAGTTGGGGATTCCCACTTCGATACCCACATACAGGAAAATAGCCACCGTTCCGAGTACGAAATGACGGAACGAAAGCGGGCTGTGGGGTTCTTTTCCTTTTTTGGCGTTCGGTTCGCCCATGTGCGGCTCGGGAATCTTCACGGCAGCCAGCACGACGAATGCCAGCACGAAGATACCCATCGCCAGGAACAGCGCCGGGTTGGCCTTATCGATGGTGGCCTTCGCCACGTCGCCCATCAGGTAACCTACCAGCACCGGAACGATGGTAGCTCCGATGGAGTTGATAGAGCCGCCGAACTGCAACAACTGGTTACCCTTTTTGCCTTCGCCGCCCAGCGTATTCAGCATCGGGTTCACCACCGTATTCAGCATACACATGGAGAAACCGGAAACGAACGCACCGATCAGGTACACGGCGAAACTGGCCACCTGGCCCGAGATAAACGTAATGCCTACCCCTACGAATCCGACGGTTACCGCGGCGAGCGCCGTTTTCTTATAACCGATTTTCTGGAGCAGGTAACCGGCCGGGATACCCATAAAGGCATAGGCGATGAAGTTGGCCGCATTTCCTAATTGCGACATGAAGTTGGTAATACCTTCGAACTGGTTCTTTACGATTACCCCCATCGGGTTTTGAAGCCCGGTAACGAACGAAATCATAAAGAAGAGGGCGAACATGATTGCGATAGGCAATGCATAATTCTTTTTTTCCTGAGTCATAATCTTAAAAAATTAATTATTGAATTAGTTTGATTGAATAGCTTAGCAGGTTCCGAACGCATAGGTGGTGGCTTCGCTGTACGTTTCGCCCGGGCGCAGCACGGTGGAAGGATATTCGGGTTTGTTCGGACTGTCGGGAAAATGCTGCGTTTCGAGGCACAGCGCGGCGCGCGCCGGATAGCGCTGGCTGCCTTTGCCGCGCATGTTGCCCGTCATCCAGTTGCCGGTATACAATTGCACGCCCGGCTGGGTGGTATAGGTATCCATCACGATACCTGTTTTGGGCGAAACGCAACGCGAGGCCAGTTCGAGCTCGCCCGGTTTCCCTTCTTTATTTAATATATAGGTATGGTCGTACCCGCGCGCCCATATCAATTGCATGAACGACTCGTCGATACGTTCGCCTACCGGATGCGGCTCGCGGAAATCCATCGGCGTGCCTTCCACGCTTTCGGGCGCCCCGTAGGGAATCGCCGTTTCGTCGGTAGGAAGATACGACCCGGCATGGATGGTAAGGATATGGTCGGCCACGGAAGGGTCGCCCGCTCCCGAAAGGTTGAAATACGAATGGTTGGTAAGGTTCAATACGGTAGGCTTATCGGTAACGGCTCGGTAAACGATTCTCAATTCGTTGGTGGGAGTAAGCGAGTATTCCACCTCCACTTCCAGCTTGCCGGGAAAACCTTCTTCGCCGTCGGCCGAGGTATACGCCAACCGGATAAGCGAATCGGTGTGCCGCAGTACGTCCCACACTACGGCGTTGAACCCTTTGATACCGCCGTGCAGGCTGTTGGGGCCGTTGTTGATAGCCAGTTTATCGTACACCACTCCGTCGAGCGTGAAGGCGCCTTTGGCGATCCGGTTGCCGTAACGCCCGCACACAGCACCGAAATAAGCCTCTTCCGAAGCTAAATATCCTTCGATAGAATCGTGGCCCAGCACCACATCGGTAGGGTTGCCGGCTTTATCGGGTACGATAAGAGAAACGATTTTGGCTCCGTAATTGGTAACGGCCACTTCCATTCCGTTTTCGTTGCGGAGGGTATAAAGCGCGGTTTGCTTCCCGTCGATTGTCCGGTCGAACTTGCCGGGCTCCAATCCTGATAACATGTTTTTCATTCCGTATCTGTTTTTCAATTTTTATTTTTAAGGCAGCAATAATAAAATTGCACTAATTGGGCGTGAAAATACGATGTTTATTTGTAATAACCGCTTTGCGACGGATGTTTTCGAACAACCTTTTACATTATTTTAGCATTTAACGGCCCGCATGAAAAGCATGCTTCCTTTTGCCCGGCGCGTTTGCATAAAACGATTTAATCTCTATCTTTGCATCGAAGATGCGGAGCGCCGGCCTGTACTCCGGCATAAGCGGCTACCGCTGCTCCCGCATCCGGTTTACGCGGCTTTGTTGCGACGAAGCGACGGCTAACAGCCCCGGCTCGCACGGCTTCGCTTCAACGAACCGGCCCAGGTTACGCACCGGTTGGCTCGCACTCGTTTCCGGAACCGGCCACAGGGGCGCCCCCGGTTGGCGTTATCCCGGCAATCGGTACGCTGTTAATCATCTGAAATTAATAATATACACGGCTTTAAATCTACAATCATGGCACAAGAAAAGAAAAATTTCACCCTTCCGCTGATGTTCGTGGGAATCATGTTTTTCGCAATCGGATTCGCATTGGGCATCAACAGTTACCTGGTTCCGCTGCTTAACAAGGCGCTCAATATCTCGTCCGGGCAATCGTACCTGGTAATCGCCGCCACGTTTTCGGCTTTCCTCATCTTCGGTTATCCGGCTTCGCTGGTAATCAAACACATCGGTTACAAGCGCACGATGGCCCTGTCGTTCATCATGTTCGCGGTAGGCTTCTACCTGTTCATCCCGTCGGCACGGCTCGAAAGCCTGCCCTTGTTCCTGGTGGCCTCGTTTATCAGCGGCATGGGAAATACCTTTTTGCAGGCTTCGGTAAACCCGTACATCACCATCCTGGGGCCTATCGACAGCGCCGCCAAACGAATGAGTATCATGGGTATCTGCAACAAGCTGGCATGGCCCATCGCGCCGTTGTTCCTGGCGCTGGTAATCGGTAAAGGGGTAAGCGAGGTGCAGCTCACGGATATCAACCTGCCTTTCTACATCATCATCGGGGTTTTCCTGGTGCTGGGCGTGATGGCGTTGCTCGCTCCGCTGCCCGAAGTGAAAGCGGCCGGCGAAGACGAAGACAGCGTGGAAGACTGCCCGTATGCCGCTAACAAAACCTCCGTTTGGCAATTCCCGCACCTGTTGCTCGGTTGCCTGGCCTTATTCTTATACGTAGGGGTGGAAACGGTGGCATTGAGCACGTTGGTGGATTACGCCACCAGCCTCGATTTGCCGAATGCGGCCAACTACGGCTGGATTTCGTCGGTCGGAATGGTAGCGGGTTACATCTGCGGCATTATCTTTATCCCGAAAGTAATCAGCCAGGCCACTGCGTTGCGTATTTGCTCCGTACTGGCCATCATCGGTTCGATACTGGTGGTTACCACGCCGGCGCATATCTCCATCTGGTTCACGGCGTTTATGGCGCTGGGCTGCTCGCTGATGTGGCCGGCTTTGTGGCCGCTGGCTATGACCGACCTGGGGCGTTTTACCAAAGCCGGCTCGTCGTTACTGGTAATCGCCATCGTGGGAGGCGCCCTGATTCCCACCCTTTTCGGATTTATGAAAGATGCCTGGGGCGCACAAAACGCTTACTGGATCTGCCTGCCTTGTTTCCTGTTTATCCTGTATTACGGAGTAGCGGGATACAAGATACGCACGAAATAAAACGCATCCGGCCGGTTAGCGGCGCAGGGCGATAAATTTAGTAACGCAGACCGGAATACAGCGGCCTGCACGGGATAACGGTTCGACGTCGGTTCTTCTTTCCAGAAAACCGACGTCGAATTATTTTTTTGACAATTGTCAAAAGTTCTTTTGATAATTGTGGTGAGAACTTTTCATAACTATCAAAAGTACTTTCGATAATTATCAAACTATTTTTTCCCGGGCCGAAAAAAATAATTTGCATACCCGAAACCTTTATTTATCTTTGTACCGATGAAACCGGTTTTATACATATTCAGTTTGCTTTGCCTGTTACTGGTATCGGTATCCGCCGAAAACACCGGGAACAGTCGCAGCGGCCTGTACTCCGGCCAGGCCGACGCCGCCGGCAGCGACGAAGCACCGGAGCAAAAAGAAAAACAATTCATCCTTACCGGCGACACCGAAAATTCGCTCTGCCTTACGCCCCGCACCCTGCAACTAAGCAGCAACCCGGTATGGGAACGCGTTTCGAAAAACGCCTCCCGGCAGCTTCTTACCCTGAAACTGAAAGAACACAATACGGTACGCAAAACCCGCGAAGCGGCGCGTACCCTGCAAACCGTTTATTATTCATCTTTCCTAACCGCCACGGGGTACCGTATCTTCGCCCTGCGGAAAATCATTATTTAGCAGTTTAAGAGCCTGTTTAAATTTTGCTCGACCCTGTTTTGAGAGTTGTTTTCGAGGATGTTCAGTTATTGTTGCCAGGAGCATAGCGGGCTATGTGACGAACAAAAATGGCTGAACAGACCGAAAAGAAACTCGAAACAGGTCGATAAAACCAGCTTAAAATTTATACAACAGGCTCTTAGCAAGTAATAAAACAGAACGCCCGCACGGTATCCCGTTTACGACAACGTAACGAACAAGCTATGCCGTGCGCGTTATTCGATTTTTTCTATTATTTACTTTTTAAACTGCATAAATTATGGCAACTACTAAAAATAACAAACGGATAGGCACGTATTTTTATATTTTACTGATTATCGCAGGCTGCGTGTTATCGTGCAGCACGTTAATACCCAACGATTACCTCAAATTAGTGGTAGCGATGGGCTCGTTTATGATCGGGTTGTACGGCATTATGAAAGCCTTGAGCCGCAGCAAGCACGATACCGAAGAAAAGGCTTCTGTAACAGAAGAATAAACCGAACAAATCAAAAGCGACGCCTGTTATGAAAATAAATAAAGATTTAACGGAAGCTTGTTTGATGTTGGGATTCATCTGCCTGGTTCTGATCGGCACCACCGAGTTCGAAAACCAAACGACCAAGGAAATCCTGATCGGTGCGCTTACAGCCGCCAGCCTGGCATTCACCTGGCTGCGGATAAAAGCAGGCAAAGAACAGGAAAAAGAACCGGACCGTTTTTCCGACGAACAACAAGCGTAACACATCGGGAATAAAACAAGTATGGTAATAAGCATCCTTCTGCTCCTGCTTTCGTTAGGGGCGCTTTATATCGGGGCCGAGTGGCTGGTGCGGGGCAGCTCCGCATTAGCCGCCCGGGCGCATATCACCCCGTTGGTAATCGGGCTCACGGTAGTGGCGTTCGGAACGAGCGCCCCCGAGCTGGTAGTGAGCCTCAGCGCGGCCTTTCACGGGCAGGGCGACATCGCCATCGGGAATGTAGTGGGCTCGAACATCTTGAATATCTGCCTCATATTAGGCGTAGCGGCCATCATTTACCCGATGCAGATAAAAACCCGGACGGTAAAAAAAGACATCCCGGTGATGCTTATCGCCACCCTGTTGTTCACGGTGCTGTTCTGGAACGGCAGGATAGGGCGCCTGGAAGGATTGCTCTTCTTCGCCGGAATCGTGGCCTATACGTTTTACAACCTCTACTTCGCCCGCAAGCAAAAAGAAACGGCGGAAGCGCCGGTTGCCGTATCGCGGCACTGGTACGTCGACCTGCTTTTCCTGCTGGCCGGACTGGCGATACTGATATTCGCCTCGCAATTGCTGGTGAAAAACGCCGTGTTCCTGGCCAAATCGTTCGGAGTGAGCGAAGCGGTAATCGGACTTACCATCGTGGCGTTCGGCACCAGCATGCCCGAGCTCGCCACGTCGGTAGTGGCGGCCTACCGGAAAAATCCGGAAATCGCCGTGGGCAACGTAATCGGCTCGAACATCTTCAACCTGCTCGCCATCATCGGCACCACGGCGCTGGTGCACCCCATCTCGGCGCCGCAGGTAAACTACATCGACCTGCTGGTGATGCTGGGCGCTTCGCTGTTGCTGTTGCCCCTGGCACGCACCGGATATAAAATCAGCCGGGTGGAAGGAGCTGGGCTGGTAATCGTATACGTTGCCTATACGCTTTATTTGCTGCGTGACGTATTGTAAACGAATATCTTACCGCTAATGAATAGTTTGTAGCCGTATCCGGCCGCTGCTTCCCGGCAGTGCGCCGGATACTTTTTCCCGGTCCCGCGGGGAATCGGAATAAAAATTTGCTCGCCTCTCTTTTTTTACCTTATTTTGCGCCCACATAATTCAAAGTAAATAACCGACGTGACATATCCTCAAAATTTCGAACAAAAAACCGGATTCGACAAAATACGCCGGCTGCTCGACGACAAATGCCTGAGTACGCTGGGGAAAGAGAAAACCGGCGAAATGAGTTTTTCGAACGAATTCGACACGATTACCGAACGGCTCGACCAGACGGCCGAGTTCGTTCGCATCCTGCACGGCGACCGGGAATTTCCGGCCGACGGCTTTTTCGACGTGCGCCACTCGTTGAAGCGCATCCGCCCGGAAGGTACGTTCCTCGACGAAAAAGAGTTGTTCGACCTGAAACGGTCGCTCCAGGCCATCGACGACATCGTACGTTTCTTTAAAAGCGGCGGGGAGGAGGAAGAAGATACGCCCTATCCGGCGCTTACCCGGCTGGCGGGCGAAGTAAGCATTTTTCCGCAACTCATCGGTAAAATCGACGGTATCCTCGATAAGTTCGGCCGCATCAAAGACAACGCCTCTCCCGCCCTGGCGCAAATCCGGCGCGACATCACGCTCACGATGAACGGCATCTCGAAGAGCCTGCAATCCATCCTGCGCTCGGCGCAAACCGAGGGCTTCGTAGATAAAGACACCACTCCCACCATGCGCGACGGCAGGCTGGTGATTCCGGTTGCGCCGGCGTTCAAGCGGCGCATCCGGGGAATCGTGCACGACGAGTCGGCCAGCGGGAAAACGGTTTTCATCGAGCCGGCCGAAGTAGTGGAAGCCAACAACCGGATACGCGAACTGGAAGGCGACGAGCGCCGGGAAATCGTGCGTATCCTCACCGAATTCACCTCGCTGGTGCGGCCGCTGGTGCCCGACATATTGCAATCGTACGAGTTTCTGGCCGAAATCGATTTTATCCGCGCCAAGGCGCTGTTCGCCGAACAGGTGAAAGGGGTGCGTCCGGTGGTGGAAAACCGGCAGGTGGTGGATTGGTCGCATGCCATGCACCCGCTCCTGTACCTGTCGCTCAGGAAACAACAAAAGGAAATCGTTCCGCTCGACATCGAGCTCGACGAGCAAAGGCGCCTGCTCATTATCTCGGGGCCGAACGCCGGGGGCAAATCGGTTTGCCTCAAAACGGTGGGCCTGCTCCAATACATGCTCCAGTGCGGGCTGCTTATACCGCTGCACGAAAGCTCGCGCACAGGCATTTTCGACCGCATCTTCATCGACATCGGCGACGAGCAATCTATCGAAAACGACCTGAGCACGTACAGCTCGCACCTTACGAACATGAAGTATTTCGTACGCCATTGCAACGACCGCACCATTATCCTCATCGACGAGTTCGGAAGCGGTACCGAGCCGCAGATCGGGGGTGCGATAGCCGAAGCGCTGCTGCTGCGTTTCAACCGGAGCGGCTGCTACGGGGTAATCACCACGCACTACCAGAACCTCAAGCATTTCGCCGAAGACCACGAGGGGGTAATCAACGGCGCGATGTTGTACGACCGCCACCTGATGCAACCGCTTTTCAAACTGGCTATCGGTAATCCGGGCAGTTCGTTCGCCATCGAAATAGCCCGCAAAATCGGTCTGCCGGAAGAAGTGATTGCCGAGGCATCGGCCAAAGTGGGCGAAAGCTACATCCACATGGACAAGTACTTGCAAGACATTGTGCGCGACAAGCGGTACTGGGAAAGCAAGCGGCAGAATATCCGGCAACAGGAAAAGAAGTTGGAAGAACTGACGGGGCGCTACGAAGAAGACTTGTCGGCCATCCATTCGCAACGGAAAGAAATCCTGGCGGGAGCGAAAGCCGAAGCGAGCCGCATCCTGGCCGAAGCGAATGCGCGGATAGAAAATACGATTCGCGAAATCAAGGAGGCGGAAGCGGAGAAGGAACGCACGCGCCTGGCGCGCAAGTCGCTCGACGAGTTCAAGACCTCCGTGGCGGCCGACGCGGAACCAGACGATAAAATTACGCGGAAAATAGCGAAGCTCCAGGAACGGAAGGCGCGGAAAGATAAGAAAAAACCGGGTGCGGACGAAAAGAAAGCGCCGGGAAAGGAAACGATTGCGGTGGGCGACAGCGTACGCCTGAAGGGACAACTCTCGGCCGGTACGGTACTGGAGATTCAGGATAAGCAGGCCACGGTGGCTTTCGGGATGATTAAAACCACGGTAAAAACCGAGCAACTCGAAAAGGTAAGCAAAAGCCAGTTGAAGAAAGAGATAGCCAAGAGCACGTTCGTAAGCACCCACACGGCCGACCAGATGCGGGAAAAAAAGCTGAACTTCAAAATGGACATCGACGTGCGGGGCATGCGGGGCGACGAGGCGCTGCAGGCGGTTATGTATTTCATCGACGACGCTATCCAGGTGAACGCGGGCAAAGTGCGTATCCTGCACGGCACGGGCACGGGGGCATTGCGGCAGCTTATCCGCGAGTACCTGCAAACGGTACCGGGTGTAAAACGGTTTGCCGACGAGCACGTGCAGTTCGGCGGGGCGGGTATCACGGTGGTGGAGCTGGAATAGACCGGACCCGGAAAATAACCGGCAGATAAGCCTGTCGGTTATTTCTTACACGAATCCTTTCGTTTATTTCCGCCGCACAATCGTTACGTGGTTGATAAATTCGGGGCTGTAGCGGCGGCGGTTGTTCTTTTGCCACCGGTTGTTGTCGTATAGCCCCACCCATTGCAAATCCAACCCGCTGCGTACGGAATCGGGTATGGCTTCTTCTGCTTTTTGCCTGGATACGAGCACGAAAGGCAACGCATCGGCAACCGATTTTTTATCGGTCAAGTCTAATTTCCGTATCTTCTTGTATGCGTCGTATACCAGTTCCATCCGGATTTGCCCGTCGGCGGCATTATAGTAAAACGGCAACGGTTGCAACGCTTCTACCTGGCGGGTAGCGCGGAGCGTGGTTCCGCCTTCGTTTCCCACCAGCGAACCCACATAAGGCAACAGAAACGTCTCCACCCCCATAAACAAGCCGGTTACAGCCAGCACGAAGAAAAGGGGGCGCAACTTGCCGGCCGCTACGAACAACGCGACCGAAAGAGCTACGAAAAGCGTCGAAAGGAGAATAAAATGCAGCAGCGACATTTCTCCTTCCTTAAACACGAACCAATACACGGCGGCCGGTATCAGCAGCGAAACGGCTGCCACCAGCAAGGCATTGAACAAATAAAGCCTTTTCGCACTGCCGTCCCATGTACGGCGACGTGCCTGCTGAATCCAATACCAGAACAGATAGCCCACCGTAAGCGCGGCGGGAATAAGGAAAGGAAACAAATACCGGTATTTCTTTTCGGGCAAGAACGATAAAAACACCACGATAAGCAGCGTCCAGCAGAACACGAGCGCGTAGGCTTTCGGGTTTTCCACCCGTTTTTTCCAGTACGGATACACCAGCGCCGTAAGCAAGAAAACAGCCCAGATGCCGGTTTCCAGGAAAAAGCGCCAGTAATAATACCAGGGGCGTACATTATAATTGAGCCACGACGAAGATTCCTTATGAAAAACGAATAACGACGATTCGGGATGATACACATAAATATATACATACCACCACGCTCCGATAGCCAATGTGATGACAAAAGCCAGCAACAACGCCGTCCACTTGCCGCGGAATCCGCTGCGATACACCAACCAGTAGGCTACGGCGAACGGCAGCAGCAACGCGTAAAACGAAACAGGGCCCTTGCTGAGGAAAGAAAGCCCCATAAAAATACCGGCATACATAAAAGAGGAATACCGGCAGGCGCGTGCTTGCCATCCTTTGAAAAGAAAATAAACGGCGCCCATCATAAAGGCATGGCAATAAATATCCCAGGTAGCGGTACGGCCTAACAAAACCACATTGTAGGAGGTGCAGAGAACGAGGGCGGAAACGAGCGCATATGTCCGGTTTTGTGTAAGGCGGCATGCAAACAGGTAGAAAAAGCAAACCAACAATACGGCAGCGAAGCCTGCCAGGGCACGCTGCAGCTGGATATTATCGGGCGAAACGAGCTCGGCGACAGCGGCGCCCCAGGTGGGGAGCGGCGGCTTTTCGAGCCGGATTTCTCCGTTCATGGTAGGGAGCAACCAATTACCGTCGTATACCAGTTCCATCCGGATTTGC
>DBGBSM010000338.1:0-4829 GCA_048468815.1 Parabacteroides sp. | reverse complement strand
TCCTTACATTTGCCACCTCTTTGAATAAATATACAAGAGTATGACAAAGAAAGAACGGTTGGAAACGATATGCGAAATTATCCGGTCGGAAGCCGTACGCAACCAGGAAGAGTTGCTGAAACGGCTTAACGACAAAGGATTTACGCTGACGCAGGCCACCCTGTCGCGCGACATCAAACAGCTTCAGGTGGTAAAGATACACGACGGCAACCGCAATTATATTTATACCTTGCCCGGGCACATGCCGTATGCAACCGCTCCGGACGGTACGCCGGCGCCCGCCGCTTCGGCCACCGGTCCGAGTATCGAGTTCTCGGGTAACCTGGCCGTTATCAAAACCCGCCCGGGATATGCCATGGCCATCGCCTCCGACATTGACGCCAAAGCGCCCCTCGAGATAGTAGGCACCATCGCCGGCGACGATACGATTCTGCTGGTACCCCGCGAAGGCATCACGCGCGACCGGATCGTACAGGCTTTATCCCAGTTCATCCCCGGAATCACAGCAATAGAAAACAAGCATATAGCACGATAAACAAAATGGAAAACGAAATTGAAATCGACGTGATGGTGGCCGACGCCTCGCACGAGCCATACGTGGATACCATCCTCGACACCATCGAAGCGGCCGCCAAGGTACGCGGCACCGGTATCGCCAAGCGCACACACGAATACGTGGCGCAGAAAATGAAGGAAGGCAAAGCCATCATCGCCCTGGCCGGCGACGAATTTGCCGGATTCAGCTACATCGAGTCGTGGGGAAACAAGCAATACGTGGCTACCTCGGGACTTATCGTAGTAGAGAAATTCCGCCGGCAAGGATTGGCCAAGCGGATCAAGCAAGCGTCGTTTCAACTGGCGCGCCTGCGCTGGCCGAAAGCGAAAGTGTTCAGCCTCACGTCGGGAAGCGCCGTAATGAAAATGAACACCGAGCTGGGCTACCTGCCGGTTACTTTCGCCGACCTGACCGACGACGAAGCCTTCTGGAAAGGGTGCCAGGGCTGCATCAACCATGACGTGCTGGAACGTACCGGCCGCCGGTATTGCATCTGTACCGCGATGCTGTTCGACCCGCAAGACCCGCGCTGCCTGATGCACGAAGAGCAGTATGAATCGCTCCGGAAGAAAACCGAGCAGAAATGGCTCGAAATGAAACAGGCCGCCCGGCTGAACCAGGAATAATAAAAACAACTTAAAACATAAAAAGCGATGAAGAAGAAAGTAGTGGTCGCATTCAGCGGAGGGCTGGATACCTCGTTCACCGTAATGTACTTAGCGAAAGAAAAGGGGTACGACGTATATGCGGCTTGCGCCAACACCGGCGGATTCAGTGAAGAACAACTGAAACAGAACGAAGAAAACGCCTACAAGTTGGGCGCCGTAAAATACGTTACGCTCGACGTAACGAAAGAATATTACGAAAAGAGCCTCAAATACATGATTTTCGGGAATGTGTTGCGCAACGGCACCTATCCTATCTCGGTAAGCTCGGAGCGTATTTTCCAGGGATTGGCTATCGCCCGGTACGCCAACGAAATCGGCGCGGACGCCATCGCGCACGGCTCCACGGGGGCGGGTAACGACCAGGTACGCTTCGACATGACTTTCCTCGTACTGGCGCCCGACGTAGAAATCATTACGCTCACCCGCGACATGGCGCTCAGCCGCGATTACGAAATCAACTACCTGAAAGAGCACGGGTTCGAAGCCGACTTCACCAAGCTGAAATACTCGTATAACGTAGGCCTGTGGGGTACCTCGATTTGCGGCGGCGAAATACTCGACTCGGCACAAGGCTTGCCCGAAAGCGCTTACCTGAAACAAGTGGAAAAAACAGGCAGCGAGCAACTCCGCATCGAGTTTAAGAACGGGGAAATCCACGCGGTAAACGGCGAGGTGTTCGAAGATAAAATCGCCGCCATCCAGCAAGTGGAGGAAATAGGGGCCGCCTACGGTATCGGCCGCGACATGCACGTGGGCGATACGATTATCGGAATCAAAGGCCGGGTAGGATTCGAAGCGGCCGCCCCGATGCTGATTATCGGCGCACACCGTTTCCTGGAAAAATATACGCTGAGCAAATGGCAGCAATACTGGAAAGACCAGGTAGCCAACTGGTACGGCATGTTCCTGCACGAAAGCCAATACCTGGAGCCGGTTATGCGCGACATCGAAGCCATGTTGCAGGAGTCGCAACGCAACGTAAACGGAACGGTCATCCTGGAGCTGCGCCCGCTTTCGTTCTCCACGGTAGGCGTGGAGTCGGCCGACGACCTGGTAAAAACCAAGTTCGGCGAATACGGCGAGATGCAGAAAGGCTGGACGGCCGAGGATGCGAAAGGATTTATCAAGGTGCTTTCCACGCCGCTCCGGGTTTATTACACCAACCATAAGGACGAAGAGATATGATAAAAGCAGGCATTATCGGAGGGGCGGGCTACACGGCAGGCGAATTGATACGCCTGCTGCTCAACCATCCGGATACCGAAATCGTATTTATTAACAGCAACAGCAACGCCGGGAATAAAATCACCGACGTGCATAGCGGACTGTACGGCGAAACGGAATTGGTATTTACCGACCGGCTCCCGCTGGACGAGATAGACGTGCTCTTTTTCTGTACCGCTCACGGCGATACGAAAAAGTTTATGGAAAGCCATTCCATGCCCGAACAGCTCAAGATTGTAGACCTGTCGATGGATTACCGCATCGAAAGCCCGGAGCACGATTTCGTGTACGGGCTTCCCGAGCTGAACCGGAAACGGATTATCCGGGCCAACCGCATCGCCAATCCGGGTTGTTTCGCCACGGCTATCCAGTTGGGGCTGCTTCCGCTGGCCAAGCACCTGATGCTGAATTCGGAAATCCAGACGCATGCCATTACCGGAAGTACGGGAGCGGGCGTAAAGCCGTCGGCCACATCGCACTTCAGTTGGCGCAACAACAATATCTCCATTTATAAGCCGTTTACCCACCAGCATTTGCCGGAAATCAGGCAATCGCTTTCGCAGTTGCAGAACAGCTTCCACAGCGCCATCAACTTCATTCCGGTACGGGGCGACTTCGCCCGGGGTATCTTTGCGTCCACGTATTTCGACTGCAAGGTAGACCTGGAAGAAATCAAGCGGATTTACCAGGAATATTACGACGACCATTCGTTTACGTTCGTTACCGATAAAAATCCGGACCTGAAACAAGTGGTGAATACCAACAAATGCTTAATCCACTTATCGAAATACGAAAATAAGTTGCTGGTTATTACGGCCATCGACAACCTGCTGAAAGGAGCGTCGGGACAGGCGGTGCATAATATGAACCTGTTGTTCGGACTGGAGGAAACCACGGGATTGAAACTAAAGCCGTCGGCATTCTGAGTAACGGAGAGAGCATCGAACACGGAGACGCAGAGGCATAGAGCCGGACAACGACTCCTTCACACGCTGACAACTCTCTCTTTAATTAGGGGTATTCCCCCTGCCGGTTAAGCCGGCCTTTAACGCATTAATTATTTATTGATCGATTACGCTATGAATCTATTTGATGTATATCCTTTATTCGACATAGAAATCGTCCGGGGAAAAGGGTGCCGGGTGTACGATGCCGACGGGAACGAGTACCTCGACCTGTATGGCGGCCACGCCGTGATTTCGGTAGGCCATTGCCATCCGTATTACGTGGAAAAACTTACCGAACAGCTTAATAAGCTGGGCTTTTACTCCAACTCGGTAGTTAACGGGTTGCAGCAAACGCTGGCCGGGAAGTTAGGAAAGATTTCAGGTTACGACGATTACTCGCTCTTCCTGATTAACTCGGGGGCCGAAGCGAACGAAAACGCCCTTAAGCTGGCGTCGTTCCACAACGGCAAAAAACGGGTGCTCTCGTTCTGCAAATCGTTCCACGGACGCACCTCGGCTGCCGTGCGGGTAACCGACAATCCGAAAATCATCGCGCCTATCAACGAGATGATTCCGGTAACTTACCTCCCGCTGAACGATGCGCACGCAGTAGAAGAAGAACTGAAAAAGGGCGACGTATCGTCGGTCATTATCGAAGGCATCCAGGGCGTAGGCGGCATCCAACTGCCGTCGATTATGTTCCTGCAAGAGCTGCGCGCTTTGTGTACCAAGTACGAAGCCGTGCTGATTGTTGACGAAATCCAGTCGGGCTACGGCCGTACCGGGAAATTCTTCGCCCACCAGTATGCCGGGATACGCCCCGATATTATTACGGTGGCGAAAGGCATTGCCAACGGGTTCCCGATGGGCGGGGTATTAATCAGCCCGCTGTTCAAGCCGGTTTACGGCATGCTGGGAACCACGTTCGGAGGCAACCACCTGGCTTGTGCCGCAGCTATCGCCGTACTCGACATTATGGAAAAAGAAAACCTCCTGGAGAATGTGCAGCGAGTAGGCGCCTATTTATTATCGGAACTCCGGAAGATGCCGCGTATCAAGGAAGTGCGCGGCGAAGGGTTAATGATCGGCATCGAGTTCGACGAGCCGGTTAAAGCGCTCCGTACGAAGTTGCTTTTCGAAGAGAAAGTGTTCACCGGCGTAGCGGGTACGAATACGATTCGTTTGCTGCCGCCGTTGTGCCTCTCGATGGCCGAGGCGCAAGAATTCATCGCCAAGTTCGGGAAACTGCTGAACGACTGACCGTTCGTTTGATTACCTGCACGATACTCCCCGGCTGCTTTTCCTGATAAACAGGAGAGCAGCCGGTTTTTTTCGTTTTAGCCCCTATCGAAGTAACGACTTATCTTATAAAAACAGACCGAATCTCGCTTTAACACCGTTGACGACAGGATGCACAATAAACGTTCATTTACT
>DBGBSM010000337.1:0-5149 GCA_048468815.1 Parabacteroides sp. | reverse complement strand
CTATCCAGGTTTTATCTGCAAACGGAAGTTCATTTTCATCGTACTTCAACACGCCGATCTTTTTCAAATCTTCGTTGCTTGTACCGGCATAAACCGCTATTTCATTAGGAACCGCATTCGGCCAGTCTCGGGGTAAATAATTGAATGCAAATGCCTGATTAATGGGTTTCGCAGAGAAATCGACATCGATATATACGCCGTATACCGGATCGATTTTAGGATCGACCCTGCCTCCGCCCGGCGACCAGATAGATTGCCAGTAATTGTTATATGCAAGCAGATTGCCTGCGCCATTGCCACCGTCGGTACTGCTTGCTTTTAACATGGCCGCTTCCAAATTCATATCTCTCAAATCGTTGACCGACTCTACTTTCGTTTCTACAATCACATGCACATAGGTTATTTTCTCTTTCACGCCGAAAGGACTATCGCCGCATCCGGTGGGTATAACCGGATACAGGTAATCTTTGTCTAACGTCAGCCCGTCTCCGGAAAAGGTAACCGTAACCGGTTTCTTATTAACTTTCTCCGTGAATTCGGCGGACGACAAAGTACGGTTGGCCCGGGGTAATAACGTATAAGAGGTACCTTTATCTGCGTTATAGTTGTCAACCGCCGTTTGCAAGGCAGCGTCGTCGTCTTCGAACTCCACTGTAAATTTCCACTGATTGATTACATCGAGAGAAAGGTTAAAATCGTAAGACGCCTTTTTATCGCCTTCGTCCAAGATTAGGACATGTTTATACTCTTTCGACTCCATGGTAACAAGAGGCGTAGTGATACGAGGTTTCATAAAGATTTCCGAGACAGGAAAACCGTCTACGTACAGGCGAACGCCCCATACAAACTCCTCATCTTCATCTAATTTTCCTACGTCTTTCTTAAAGGTAATCTCCACATCTTTCCATAACTCCGATTCGCCGAAATCAACGGAAACAGGCATAACGACATAATCCGTAGGAATAGATGTGTAGCGGGTACCTTGCACAGAGTTATGTGCCGTCAATTCTTCTTCGGTAAATGCGGAAAGCGTTACCTCGCCTTCTTCTTTCTTAATTGCCAGCAAGGCAGTAATATCCTGATTGGCGTTATAAAAGTCGAATTCCTGTACACTCCGGGAGATAGCCCGGTTATATATGTCGACCGCCAGCCAAATCAATTCCGCCTCTCTGTCATCCACCGAAATACGTATAGGCAACATATACTCCTCACCCGGATTCAAACTTCCTGTTTGCTTATTGAATTTAACACTCAGCGGAGCCGACGTTTCTTCTCCGAAACTTACCGAACCCGGTAAGGTGAAGCAATCTGCGGGAAGGAGCTTATATAAAGTAAGGTTATCCTCGTTGTATTTATCCAATTCTTCCTGCCCCAACGAAGTAACCGACAGGTTTCCCTCCGTTTTGTTTATAAAAGTAGTATATGTGAGTTCTGCCTTATTATACCGATCCTCGTTATAATGAATATAGGTATATTTTTCTTCCCTTTGTGCCGGACGATTCGGGTCGTACAACTGCGTAAACGCATACGTATACACATCGTCGCTAACGCTGTTTCTAATAGTCACCGTAGCCGTCCGGTTTTTTATATTGGTAGGGTTGCTCGAAGCGACAATCAGAATTTCTCCGTTCCCGCTCTGTTTAGTCACAGGGGTAGCTACCAGCCAACTTCCACCGTCGAGCTTAGTTGTCCAAACCGCATCCACAGAAGATTTTACACTCATCCTGTAGGATTGCCCTTCCAGGGGTACGATTACATCGACCACCGTATTGCCGTTGCATTCCAGATCAGCCGAAGAGAGTTCGAAAAACGACGCAACCGCCTCGTCGTCGTCGCTACAGGCTGCCATTGTGATACACAACAGCAGCATGGAAAGGATTCTCCATCTATTTTTTACCGACATTTCCATACGCTTTTGATTTTAATAAAATAATTCTTATCCAATTATTTACCGTACAATTTGAATCCGGACAACGCTACCGAGTTCTGGTCGCCATTCATGGCTCCGGATTGCGTCAGGCTTTTAATTTGCGTACCGTTAGCGCTCGACATGAAGGATACCCGGATTAAAGATATTTGCCGGCGTCCTACCGAGAATTGCGGCATATCCGCATTTTGTTCCGGATCATCGGTCCACACTCCGCCTTTTTTAGGTAAGTTATTTTTCGTTGTACTCAGTTCTCCTACTTTCTTCAAATCATCCGCACTCGTACCTGCATACAGAATGATTTGATTCGGCACGGCATTGGCATATTCCCGGGTAGAATAATCGATTTTAATTTGTTTTTCTATCATAGGAACGATACCGGATACGTCGATATCTATGTACACACCGTATTTCGGATCATGCTTGGGATCTGTTTTATTCGCCCAGATAGATTGATAATAAGTTTTAATGTTACCGTCGAGCAGATTTTTAAGCACTTCGCCCGGATGTACACTATTGGAACTCAACATATCTTCGGTGAGAGAAATTAATTTCAATTCACCGGTAACCATCACATGGAGATAGCAGATTGCGTCCCTTACATCGAACGGCATCCCTACTACCTTTTTCGGAATGACGGGAAGCAAGTAATCATCCATGGCTAAGTTATCGTTGTTTACTTCTATAAAAGAGGAAGTAAGCGCTTCGCCCGCCGGAAAAAGTATCGTGGTTTCGAACGACCGGTTCGCCTTGGGCAACAAGATATAATCGACTCCCATCATTTCATTATAACGTTGCACAGCCTTTTTCAATTCATCTTCGTTGTTCTCTATCCTCAATTTGAGATCCCACTCGTTTTTCACATCCAAGTAGAATGTAAGCTCCAAATTCTGTTTGTCGTTTTTCCCTTCCTCCATTCTTATCACGTTCGTTCCGGTGGGTTCCATGATGATGCTCGGAACTATAATATTCGGCTTGAAATAAATTGTATTTTTACTTTCATTTACCGTTCCCCGGTCGGCCAGCAAATGAACAGGAAGCATATATTCGCCGGTTTTTGCGAGTTCGCTCATGTTCCCTTTAAATACGACATCTATGTTTCTGTATTCCACTCCGTCTTCGAAAACAGCAGAAGCGGGTATGTCGTAGTATTCCGGAGCCAACAATTTATAGTTCCCCTCGACAGATTCATTATAGGCGTCCATTTCCTCCTGGGTGAACGCAACAAGCTCGACCATAGCGTTGCCGGTCAGCCCGTGTCCTCCCCTGCCGATGGTGACGGTTTGCACTTCGCTTTTGTTTATACTATAAAAATCGAATTCGTTAAATCCTTCCTCTTTACAATAATAAACGGAATCGAACTCGCCGGTATAGTTTTTATTACCGTCTTCGCACGAAAAGAAGGCCGGTATCGCGCCGAACAGAAATAAAACAAAATATATATTTTTCATACGGTATATCTTTTAATCGATTAATAACCTGGGGCCTGAACCAATTGCGGGTTAGAATTCACCTCTATATGGTAAATCGGAACCAGATACTGCCTGTTACTCCAACTGTACGGTTGGTTCACTTTGATACGTTGCCTGAATTCATCGTACTCCAATCCTTTTTCTTCCGCTCTCAATCCTTCGCGTTTTCCAGCCGCCAGGTACGTTCCGCCTTCTACCCAACGACGCACGTCGAAGTAGCGCTGCCCTTCTGCGTAAAACTCTACATAACGCTCATTCTTAATCCAATCCATGAGCGGCAAATCGTTCAGGTCTTCTTTGGTTATCTCTTTCAAGCCAGCGCGCTGATGTACTGCGTTCAGGTTTTTAAGCGCTTCCGTGGCATAAGCGTCCGATTTACCGTCGGCAGACATCATGGCTTGACATTCCGCCAGATTCAAGTAAAGTTCCGCCATGCGAATCAAAGGATAGGCAGGATTCGGAATGCCACCGCCGCCGGCCGAGTTGAGTTGTGTGTTCGGGTCCAAGAATTTCTGGATGGCAAACCCGGTTACCAGGTGGTTCCGGTTATACTTCGCCGGATTGTATCCCTGTCGGTCCGGGTCGCGCGTATCTATCTGAACCGGCTGGCCGTCGGCCAGACGACATGAATAATCACCTTGATGGAAACCGAACCAGGCATAAAACCGGGGTTCACGGTCTACACATATCCGGAAAAGCTCCGGGCGTCCTGTTATACCTGCCGGATCCAGCCATTTGCTTTCGCCGGGGAATTCATTTTTGGCCGCAGCGATTTTCGGTAACTTGCCTTTATTGGTATAGAAATGCTCGATTGCATACAAGTAAGGAGAAGTAGAGCTCCAACCGCCATATTCGGAGCCGTTGCTCAGTTTCATCAAGTTGTTCGGCAAACTGCCGAAAACAAAATTAGTGGTTTTATTGACTTGCCAAAGAAACTCCATATTCCCTTCCATTCCTTTGGCTGTCATCATATAACGTAAAGTCAACACTTTATTTTGAAATGCTTTCTTCTCCGCATCGGTTCCTTCCAATCCCGGAATGAAGGGCATCGGAAGTTTGTTCTGTACTTGTAATTGTTCATCGCCCGGGTTCGTGCCAAACAAATAATAACCGGCTTCCAAGGCGGCATCCAAAGCTTCTTTGCAAGCCCTCTCCGCACGTTTCCATTTTTCGGGGTCGTAAGAAGTACTCACCAGGGCCGTACCATATCCGGGAGTTTCCATAGCCGTTCTTTGTTTTTCATTCTTCCAATCGGGATAGGGAAATTTTCCGTTCCACAAAGGCGAAGCCGCATAAAGCAACACTCTCGCTTTTAAAGCAAGCGCGATAGGACGAGTTGCTCTTCCGATTTCCGTATTGGATCGGCTATTAGGTAATTTATTTTCGGCAAGCACTTTTTCGTCGAGCACCCGGACAATCCAGTCGGTTACATAATCATAATGCATACGACCCGGATATTGATCCTGCGGCGTGGTTACCGGGAGCAATTGTTCGCTGATAGGACACGGACCGTAAAAGCGCAATATCTCGAAGTGATAATAAGCCAGTAAAAAGTAAGCTTCTGCAATCCATTCTTTTTTTACGATTTCACTTACCGGGGCTTTATCCAGCTCTTGCAGGAAAAGATGGATTTGACCGATCGATTTGTAATATTGTCCCCACCGGCCTTCGTTCGTGTTACTTGTAACCAAATCATGCGCTACCTTGAGCGAAAGGTAACCTTGTTGTGTATACTCGAGCGGAACGGCAT
>DBGBSM010000336.1:0-15894 GCA_048468815.1 Parabacteroides sp. | reverse complement strand
CGTTATAACCTTCCGGCTGTTTACTCTCCTTGCAGCCTGACAACAGGAATACGCTACCTAAAAAAAATAAAATTTTTCCACCCATTACTTCAAAAGTTAGCTTCTACTCTATATAGATTATTTTGCATCTCCTTATCATATTACCCGGCGACGCGACGACGAATTTAAACAAATAAAGCAAAATAGCCTAATCGAAGCAATCGCCGTTATTGTTATACGTAAAATGGGAAAATAAAACAAACGACATGCAAAAAAACAGACTGATGATATACGGCGCTTACGGGTATACAGGGGAACTGATGGTACGCGAAGCGGTAAAACAAGGAATCGAGCCGGTCATAGCGGGACGCTCGGCCGGAAAGCTGAAACCGCTGGCCAACGAGCTGGGGCTGGAATACAACGCGTTCGATGTGAAAGAAGCAGGGAACCGGTTGCACGACGTTCGCGTTTTGCTGAACTGTGCCGGCCCGTTTTCGGCCACGGCAGAGCCGCTGGCGAAGGCATGCCTGGCACAACAGGCCGACTACCTCGATATTACAGGCGAAATAGAAGTGTTCAGGAAATGCTACGAAATGGACGGGGAAGCCAAAAAACAAAACATACTCATTATGCCGGGAGTAGGAACCGACATCGTACCGACCGACTGCCTGGCTGCGCAGTTAAAAGAAAAGCTGCCCGAGGCCATCCGCATCGACCTCGCTTTATCCTTCGGCACCCGGCCGAGCATCGGCACGGTGAAAACATCTATCGAGAGCCTGGGCAAAGGAGGCATAATCCGGGAAAACAACCGGCTCGAAACCGTACCGAATGCCTACCGGATCAGGAAAATACCCTTCCAGAATAAGCCGCAATGGGCAGTAACCATCCCGTGGGGCGACGTTTTCACTTCGGGAATCTCCACCGGGGTACCCAACGGAATGGTGTATATGGCACTGGCCAAACCTTACATTTATATGATGCGCCTGAGTAATCCCTTCAAAGGGTTCCTCGACTCCCGGTCGGGTCAAGAGCTGGTCAAGAGCCTGGCAAGCAAATTAATAAAGAAAGGGCCCGGCGAAGAGGCGCGCGAAAACCAGCGCGGCCAGTTCTGGGGAGAAGCGGAAGCGCCGAACGGCGACAAGGTAGCCATGACGATGTCTACTCCGAACGTGTATTCGCTCACCGTGGAAACAGGCATCCGGATTGCGCGGTATTGTTTGGGCAATCACGGGAAAAGCGGCTATTATACGCCCTCGCTTTTACTGGGCAGCCGGTTTATCGACTCGATACCGGGCATCGACATCCGGATGCTGTAAGCCGGCAGATTTCGTACCCGTTCCGTTTCACCGTTCCGGGGAGCGCCCGGTATTTTATTTTTCCGGCAGGAATCAGCAGGGATATGCTCCGCCACCGGCGATTTTCAAGCGGGTTACCGGAAAACGTTCCGTACGGAAACGGCACGAGGGTACGAAAAAGAATTCAGCCCATTATCCACTTCGCATATCTCGGCGCGACTTTATAAACCGCCGCCACGATGCCCCACGAAACGAAGAATACCAGTACGCCGGTAACCGGAATACGCAAAGCGACGGGAACACTCATGCGGTCGACCGCCAGATACCCTACTCCCACGATAAAATAATGTATCATATAAATGCCCAACCCGCATTTCGTGATATTCGCCAGGGCGGAGATTAAAAAAGGCGAGCGTATCCGTATTTTTCGTACCAGCAAAAAAACGGCCGCCGTCATCGACAAAACATTCGGAGAACAATACAGGAAAAACAACTCCATTTGTTCTTCCGAAATAGCCGGGCGGGAAGTCATATCCCTGAAGCCGAGATACGTAACGGCATACCCTGCGGCAAACAAAATCAACGCCGACAACACGGTGGGGCCGGTGGCATATTCCTTTTTATCAGTTAGGTAGTACCCTAATACCAAATACCCGTTAAAACCGGCGAAATAATAAAAAGTACCGAAGCTGTTCCACGCACACGTTCCCCACAGATAGGGCGAAACATATTCGGCGGCATAAGGCACGAACAGGGTAATTATCCAAACGGAGAGAAAGATTTTCACCTGTTTTTCCGGAGCTTGCTTTAACCAGGCAGAAAGAAAAGGCATATATAAATACAATCCGATCAACATATAAATGTACCACAACGGGATGGTATATACGGAAAAGTTAAAAGGAATCATGCATACGTTATGCAAACAACTTTCCCACGATTGCGAGGGATTTTCGCCTGCGTAGGCAAACATGTCGGAAAGAACGGAATTATCCCATCCGGCCATGCCGGTAAATCCGGGAAAAAGGTTATACGCCAACGACCAAATAAGAAAAGGAACGATAATGCGCAGCATCCGTTTCTTATAAAACACCCCCGTTTCATGCCGCACAGGCAACAATAACATACCCGTGAGCATCACGAACAAGGGAACGCACGGACGCAGAAAGGCTCCGTACAGACTGCCCCAGAAGTTGTAATCCGGATTGGAACGCGCCTGGGGCGATACGTTGAAAGGGTCGGAGCAATGGATGCAAATCACCATGAAAATAGCGACCAGCCTAAGTAAATCGGCCCATACGATACGGTCGGGAGCTATCGGGCCAAAGGTATTGTTCTTCATTTTACACTTGAGTTTTGAGAGCGTAAAATTACAACCGCACCCTGTCCTATTTTTTTAAGTAGTTAAAAAAGCAGCGGCCTGTCCCCCGTCGCCGCCTTTCCGCCGGCGCGTTACCTCACTTTATTCCGCAGATGGCACAAAGTTACTTGCGAAATACCCAGGTAAGAGGCGATATGCCCCAGGTTGACCCGCCGGAAAAGCTCGGCATTCGTTTGCAACAGTTCCCGGTACCGGTCTTCAGCCGGTTGGTACAGCCCCGACAAGAGGCGTTTTTCGTTCGTTATAAAGGCGCGCTGATGTATAATCCTCGACCAGTTAGCGATTTCTATGTTGGTTAAATACAAGGCTTCCAGTTCTTTTACCGGTATGGCATACAACACGGAATCCTCCAGTAATTGCACCATCTCGTATTCGTACCCTTCGATTTTTCCGTAGAAATTATTGGTCGAAAAAACGATGTCGCCTTCTTTACTGAACCACGAGGTAACTTCTTTCCCGTTGATTACGCAATACGAACGGGCTATGCCTTTCTCTATAAAGTAGAAGTTTTTGTCGGCCCGGAAAGAAGAAGTCAGGATATGTTTCCGGGGCAATTCCAGCAACACGCTGTGAACGAACAGTTCGTCGATAGAACTGTCGCTCATGCCGGATAACGACTTCAGGGCCTTTCTTATATTTTCCATGATTTTACCAGCGGGTTATAGTGTGTGCGAATATACTGATATTTTCCCGAATACCCCCAAACGGCTACACCCGGCCGGTTAAAAATCCCGGCTCAGCGTAAGCCCGAAAGCCATTTCGCCCGGGCTGCACGCATAGGCGGCCGGATTGATTACCAGGCGGCTGTTAACCAGGTGCTTCTTCCTTCTGTCGGGATTGCCGGCGAAAATTCCGATTACCTCGTTCACCGGATCGATTAAATACGCCGCCACGTTTCCCGCCAGCCGGGAACCGAACAGCTCGTAACCGTTGGCTACGATGCGGCGCTTGAGGAGGTAAAAGCACTCCCCGATAATGACTCCCGCCACGGGTGTAAGTATCAAATCCTGGATAGAGGGGATTTCCATGAACGCCTCGATTCCGTATTCCCAGAAAAAGGTGGAAACGGCGGCCGAATAAAGGAACGAATAAAGCACGTTGAACCCCTGGCTCCGCGCCGACATGTAATAAGCCGCCCCGCCGTACGGGTGGAGAATGTAGTTGAATACGAAATTATCCTTGTCCCACACCGGCCCCTTCTTTACATTGTTTACCCAGCGCCGGAAGAAAGGAACTTGCCGGATTTCTTTTTTATTCCAGGCGGTAGCGTCGTCGGGCAACAATTGCAATACGCCGAGCGTAAGCACGCCGGCGCCGAACAGTACGCCGGTATTCAGGGCTAATCGTTTGTAGTTCGGGTAATTGGCGGTCATGGAATACGGGTAGTCGTAGATGGTTTGTGCAACCGGCGGACGGATAGTGCCCGGGCAAACCGCTGCCCGAAAAACCGTATCCGTTTTAACCGCGCCTTCCTGCCGGAGTAACGTATCGGGCTCGGTTACCGCGCCCGGCAATGCCGCCTCGTTCCGGGCGTGCAGGCCCGACACCTGCACCAGCCACAACACCAGCACCAGTATATATCTTTTTTCCCGGATACCGGGAACGCTCGTTCTGCTACCTTTCATCTTACCGCCAGTCTGTTTAACAACGCCGCCGCCCGGCACCGGTTTACCCGGACAAACCTTCGTAAAAGGATGACCCGGACGTGCGGATACCGGTATAAATACCCTTCATCCCCCCTGTATGGGATTGTTCCGGTTTCCGGCAAAACCGTGTCATTTTATAACACCTGCGCTTAGGGGTAAGTAAAAAGATTTAAGAACTTTTTAAACCCGGCCGCACACCCTTTTTTTATAAACAAGCGGCCGCTTTTTCCGTTTTCCGTGCAAAAAAACTGTATTCTTAGCTTGCGAATATATATTCTTAGGCTGCGAATATAAATTCGTAACCTGCGAATATATATTCGTAGCCTAAGAATACAGTTTCCATGTTGCGGAATCCGGTTTCTCCGGAGCAGGAAAAGAAGAATGCACCGGCAGGAGGGCCGGTAAACGGAAACGCACGGGAGAAGGAAAACGAAGCTGGCTTTTTGGGAGCTGCAACGGGCATCGGCGTACCCGAAGAAACATCCGGCAACCCGCCGCACGATTAAAAACGGAAGGAATTGTTCGACGCGGAAAAACAATAAACGAACGGCAGGAGGAAATTGCACAAAAAACCTTCGTTTAATGGTACAAAAATAACGAGTCGCCGCTATATATCCTAATCATCCCTGCTCAAAACACGTTTTATTTTTGCAACTTTTTTAGTGTTAACCACTTACATGCTTCGTGTTTACCCGCCTGACGGAGCAGACGTTCCGTGCGCCGGCCGCCGGAAAAGGGCGGTTCCGGGCCGTCTTTTAAAACGAAGGTTTTTTGTGCAATCCGTTACACCCAACTGGCTGTTATCCAATGGAAAGAATGAGTTTTAACCCGATACCGCAAAAAAACGGCTCCGGAAACGACGGAGCCGCGCCCCTTCGCTCGCTAAACACTCCGTTTTACCCGAAAACACGCTATTCGATATGATTTATTTCCTCATCGGTTTGTCCCTGGTTATTTCGGCCTTTTTCTCGTACCTCCTTATCCCGCATATCGGGGTAATCGCCCGCCGGAAAAAATTGTTCGACCTGCCGGCCGGCGCAACCCTTGCCCGCCATGCATCGCCCCGCCTGGGAGGAGTGGTTTTCGTGCCTGTCGTTTTCTTTTCGCTGGCGTTCGCCGTGGGGGTATGGTACACGTACGGAGCGTATATCGCACAGCCGCTCGCTTATGCGTTCGTACCCGAGTTCTGCCTGTTCGTATGCGGCCTTACCTTGCTTTACATTTACGGAATAAAAGAAGACCTGATAGGCAGCCGCCTCCGCAGCAAGTTGCTGGTACAACTGCTGGCGGCTTCGTTCTTACCCCTGGCCGGCCTGTGGATTAACAACCTGTACGGGCTGGGCGGCATCGGCCGGATTCCGGCGTGGGCGGGTATTCCGCTCACCCTTTTCGCCGTGGTTGCTATCACCGGCGCCATCGAGCTCACCGATACATCCGGCGGGATAGCTTCGGGGGTGGGAAGCGCGGCGCTGGCCGTATCGGGCGCTTTGTTCCTACACGAGCGGCTGTTTATCTATGCCTTGCTCTCGTTTGTTACGTTAGGGGCGCTTTTGCCCCTTTTCTGCTACACGATTTCCGGGAAAAGCGCTCCCCGGGGAAAAACAGGCATGGGAAGCGCGGGCAGGCTTTCGCTGGGCTATATCCTGTCGTTCCTTTTCATCCGGTACGCCGTATGCGAGCCGGAATTAAGCGCATCTGCCGAAGGATGTACGGTTATGCTTTCCGCCTGGATGATACCGGCCGTAGTATGCTACCTGCCGGCCGTAGAAAAAGCGAGCCGGCGGCAGAAAAAGATAAAAAAGCCGTAACCGGCGCCTTCCGGAGCGCCCGGCAGTTTATGTGTCCGCTTCTCCGGTAGCGGGTGGATACCGGCAAGGCGTAGTTCGAAGTGTCCGGCGGGTTATTTGTTTACCTCCACCTTATTCACCGCTTCCAGCGGTTTGTCTTCGTGTATCTCGATGGTTTTGGTGGCTACGGCAAACTCGTCGGGGAAAATCTTGCCGCCCATCCGGTCGGCCCAGGCCTGGGTAAATTCCGCTCCCACATAAATAATGATGGCCGAGTAATAAATCCAGGTAACCAGAACGGCCAGGAAGGCGGCCGCCCCGTACACCGTACCCACGTTGGCGATGCCGATGTAAAGGGAGATGCCCCATTGTCCGGCCAGGAACAACAGGGTGGTTACCACGGCTCCCACCAGTACGTCTTTGATGCGTATCTTGGCATCCGGCAGGATTTTAAAAATAAGAGCGAATATCGATGCCGTTACCCCGACGTTGATTAACATGCCGGCAATCCGTACCAGCCATTCGGCTACGTCGGGATAATTGGTCATGAACCGTTCGCTCAGGCTGGTAATAAAACTGGTGATGGTGAAAGTGATAAGCAGGATAAAGGCGAATATCAGGATAATCGAGAAGGAAAGGAGCCGCGTACGGAGGTACTTGAGCCAGCTTTTCTTCGGTACGGCTTTTATCCCCCAGATAATATTGAGCGAGCCTTGCATTTCGGCAAAAATGGTGGTGGCTCCGAAGATGGAAACCCCGATGCTCAGTAAAGTGGCGAAAGTAGACGAATCGGTTTTCCCGGCATTCCCGATTACCGACCGGAGCTGGTTTACCACATCCGCCCCGAGCACGGGTTCCAACTGGGTATACAACTGGCCGGCCAGGTCCATATGCAGAAACACGCCGATGGTAATGAGCAGCGAAAGGAAAGGAATGATGGAAAACAGGGTGGCATAGGCCAGCGAAGCGCTCAGCCGCATCACATTGTCGTCCGAAAACCCTTGCACGGTATCTTTCAATATGCCGAACAACACGGAAAAACCGAATTTTTTCTTTTGGCCTTTCGCCCCGCTCTTTTCCATTTCCCTGAATTTTTTATATCAACAGGGCGGGTTATTTTTTTGTTCAAACCGGGGGCGGCCGGGTAAACGGCATAAAGCGCTTCGAAACGGAAGCGCCGGCCGGATACGAAGAACCCGGAAGTTCGGAGCGTCACCGCTCCTACCTTCCGGGCCAACCTTTTACGCTGAATCAGCGTACCGGGGAAATCAATAAAACATCGAGTTTACCCATTTGTTATCGTAATCCGCATCCGGCACGAACTCGCCGTTTACATACAAACGTATCCAATCGACTTCCATCATCGGCGTCCGGCTGTCGGTTTCGGGGTCCGCAATGCTTTTCAGCACGCTGTCCCAACCGTCGGGCAAGGCGTTTTGCTCCCGGTCGGCCGAAGGCGCCATGTACATAATCAGGCTGAAGTCTTTCCAGGGCGTAACGGGGGCGATGTTCCACCCGTCGGCTTTCACGGCCGTCAGGGTAGTTACGCCGTTGATGCCCACGTTAATCGTCTGGTCGTCGACCCACTCGGCCCAGTAAATGTTCCATTTGCCCAACTGGGGCATCGACGTATTCTTAGCCGCATTCTCCACCGTAGAGCATACCCGCTGGCTTACCACATTGCCTTCGGTATTTTTCAGGAGGTCGATGCGGTTCTGGTTGGTCAGGTATTCCGAGCCCGACAGGTCGCGCAGCGAAATGGTCGGTACGAAACCGGTGCGTACGCCGGTAACCCGTACTCGCAACTCGATTCGCATACCTTTCCGGAAATGGGCGAACCCGGGAGCGTAAATCGGATTTCCTTTCAACGTTTGCACGCCGAACGATACATAGTCGCGCGTTTCCCTCGACACCTGGGTTACGGAACCCGGCGCGTACTGCGCCCACATCCGCAAAATACCCTGTTCCGTTACGTTGACGCATTTTACATTATCCAACGCCTGGTATTTCTCCATGCCCGCCACATACGTATCGCTGAAAGCCCAGGGCTTTCTGTGTCCGGCTGCATTCGGGTTCATATTCCATCCGAACGAAGAGGTAATATAATGAAATTCCAATGCGTTCCAGAAATTCCATCCCGCAGCGGCCAGCGCCGGGTTGGAGTGGGGATACGCAGTAGTAGCCGTCTGGTTGGCCGCCGTAACCGGAATCACGTACTTGTCGCCCGGCCACCAGCTTTCGAAAGCCGACTTGTTTTTGTTCGACATAAACATCAGGTCGGGAACGGCATACACCTTCGTGGGGTCGTACAAATCCGGGTCGGCCAGCGATTCGAGGTCGAGCATCGTGAGTTTCATCTCCGGCGCCGTCATCGGGTTCAGCTTCGAATTGCTCGTAAAGTTGAGCTTCAACTCCACGTTCCCCGTCATTTCGCCGTCGGTATTCAGCGTAACCGCGGCTTTCGCCGTCAGCTCGCCGGCCGGAATCGTCATCGTAGCAGGCAGGTTGTCGTAATACCCTTCCTGGCCCGCTTCGGCCGCCACGTTTACGATTACCGGCACCGCGCGCACCTTGTCCATCGTAGCCACCAACGTAAACTCGTCGCCTTCGGTAAGGATATTGTCGGTGCTTCCCTCTACCGACATCGTAATGCGGTAAAAGTCGCTCACTTTGATGGCTTGGTTGGCATTGGCTATTTTATACCCGCGGGCGAACGCCACGAACTCCATATCCACGCTGTTCTCCAAGCCCGACTCTTTCACGGGAAACTCCACCAGAATCTGTTTTTCGCCTTTCGGAAAAACCACCACCTCGCTGAACGGCTCGAACACGCCCGATACGTCTTCCGAGCCCTGCTTGGCCGTAAAATAAATATCGAAGTCTTCGTTTGCCGGCACGGCGTTCCCATCGGCATCGGGAGTTACCCGAATCTCCGCCTGGAGGCGCTCGCCCATCACGAACGTTTTGCCGTTCACCGCCATCGTTAAAGGCACCGGCTCCACCATAGGCAGGTACTTCACCTCTTCCTTGCATCCGGCCAGGCACAGCGCGCCGAGGCATACCGGAAGTATTTTATAAAGTATGTTTTTCATATCCATGTTGTTTTATATTCGTATACCGCTCGATTTCGTTTATTATCGGTTCGACCATCCCGGATTTTGGTGCAACTGCCGGTTCAACTGCAACTCGGTAGGCGGAACGGGCAATAAATAGTCGCGGGCCGAATTGAACTGGTATCCGTTTTGCAACCGGCCCTTCATCGGGTCGAGCCAACCGTCGGCCGTGAGGAATTCTTCCAGCAACGGCCGCTTTTCAACCGGGTCGAACGCTTTGTACAATACGCATTCTTTATCCAGGTAAGCCCCTCTTCCGCGCTTGCCTTCAATCAGTTTGTGGCCTCTCCAGCGCATCAGGTCGTCGAGGCGGAAGCCTTGCAACGCCAGTTCGGCGCGCCTTTCCCGGCGGATTTCCTGCAAATTGGGCGTAAGCGTATACCCGAAATCCGTAAAATTCGCATCCGCTTCGACCGGTTTCACGTACGTAACGCCGGCACGCTCGCGCAAGGGTTTGAGCGTTTTTTCCAGTACGGCGTCGTCGCACTTGCCCAGCTCTTCGGCCGCCTCGGCATACGCCAGCAGCGCTTCGGCATACCGGATAAAGCAAATCGCCGTTTCGCTGTTGCCTTCCACGTAGGTGGTGTCGATGCCCAGCCGGATGCTGTATCCGGTCATATTCCGCTGGTTATCGCTGGCCAGCAGGTACGGAGGATTGAGCGTTTTGTTAAAGTCTTTCGAATCCTGGTCGGCGCCGTCGCGGTACTCGGCCACGTTCATCGGCTGGGTGCCTTTGGCGGCCGATTTATACTGGCATCCGCTGTGCATCACCGTTTGCAGCAGGCGCGGGTCGCGGCCGGCGAACGTTTGGTTGAAATCCTTGAATTTCGCTTCCGCCGGGTCGATAAACGTGCCGTCGGCATACAGGTAATTATCCACGAGCGACTTGGTTAACCCGGCCGCTCCCGTATTATCCACCACGCCCGAGCCCAGCAAACCGCCCAGGCCGTGAATCACCCCGTCGGTTTTGGAATATTTTTTCCAGAATACCGCCTCGGAAACCGCCGACAAATCGGCCTGGTTGAACAGGTGGGCGTACGCATCGCCCGCGCCGGCAGCGGCGGCATCCTTGATAAACGGGTCGGTATCGGCCGTATTCAGCGCCAGCCCCATCCCGAAAAGTTCGTCGCCCCAGGCGAGCACCTGGCCTAAAAAGTAATCGGCTTTATCGGCGGCCGGTGCGAAATCGGTGCCCTGGTGGTATTTTTCCCAGGTGCCTTCGTACAAAGCCACCCGCATCGCCAGGATAACCGCGGCTTCCTTGCATACCCGCAACCCCTGGTATTTGCTGCGCGGCGAAAGCAATCCTTTTGCTGCGGCCAGGTCGTCGAGGATAAACTGCGCTACCTCCGAGCGGTCTTTGGGCGGTATCTGCAACCCTTCTACCGTAGCGTTGCTGTCCCAGAAAGCATCCATTACCGGAACGCTCCCGAAGCGGGTCAACAGGTAAAAGTGCCAGTACGCGCGGAAAAAGTATACTTCCCCCTTCAACGACAGGATATCTTCGGTTTCGGCCGAGGCGTCGACGTTGTAATACTCGAAAAAGTAATTCGCATTCCGCAGGTTCTTATACCCGCTCTGCCACTCGGAAGTGCCCCCGCTCGTTTCTTGCAATTCGCCGTTGAGCCGGAGGTCGTAGTTGTAGGCTACGATGTTATCGCTGTTCTTTTCCTCGCCCCGTACGCCCATGCCGTAGGTGCCCACCGAAGGAAGCGCCGTGTACAGGCTGTTTACATAATTCGCTATCTGGTCCTGGCTGGAGAGGAAGGTGGCGCTGTTGGGCGAAGTAAGCGGCTCCCGGTCGAGGAAGTCGGAGCAAGAAGCGAAGAGCGCCCCGGCCAGCAGGATTAAACTGTATATTTTTTTCATTGTGTTCGTTCCTTATTTAAAATGTGAAATCAACTCCAAAAACGAAATTCCGGTTCATCGGGTATACCTTGCCGTTTCCGTTCTGAACCATCGGCGTGGTAAGGCCCGGCGCCGTGTTTTTCAGGTCGCCGCCCGCCCAGGTATTCACCTGGTTCAATGTTTCCGGGTCGAATTGGTCGGGCAAGCCGGTTATCGTAAACAGGTTGTCGCACGTGAAATACACCCGCAGGTTGCTCAGCCCGGTGTGCTGTAACAGTTTCCGTTCGAAAGTGTACGACACCGTGAGGTTCTTCATCCGCATATAAGCCGCATTCAGCAAATAACGGGTGGTGTTGTAGCCGGTATTCACTTTAAAGTCGGTGTTGTCTTTCCACTCCGTGAGGCGGGGCAGGAAGCCGTTCGGATTTTCCAGGCTGAAGTAATCGAGGTGTTCCTTGAAGTAGTTCTGGCCGCCGAACATATACGTACTTCCGGAAATCGGGAAATCACGCTTGGCGACGCCCTGGAACAAGGCCGATACGCCGAAGCCTTTGTACCCGGCGCTCAGGTTGATACCGAACGAATATTTAGGCGTGGTATTTCCGATAATCTGCAAGTCGCCGTGGTCGTCGAGCGTGCCTTTTCCGGGATTTACCGCATGGTCGCCGTTCGAGTCGACGTACTTCAGGTCGCCCCGCTCCCAGTTATTGGCCGGTTTGAAGAACGACAAATCCGTAGTGCTCAGGTACTCGTCGATTTCCCGGTTCGTCATAAACAGGTCGTCGGCGCGGTATCCCCATATTTCGCCGATGTCCATGCCTTCGTAATAGCCTTTATTGCCGGCCAGCCCCGTATGGTTGTTGTAAATAATGCCCTCGGGGTTATTGTATTGGGTTACTACCGCTTTGTAGTTGAATACGTTGAAGCCGATGCCGTAACTGAAACCGCATTTCAACCGGTCGTTCCAGTTTACCGATAACTCCCAACCGCGGTTACGCAACGTAGCGTTGTTCACCTTGGCGCGGTCGCCCGAATCGATGCCGCTGATGCCCGGGATGGCTTCGGCCGGCCCTATCATATCGCTCGTGGTACGCTGATACATATCGGCGGTTACCGAAAGCCGGTTCTCCAACATCATCAGGTCGATACCTAAGTTGGCGTTATCCACTTTTTCCCAGGTGATATACGGGCTGATCATTTTCGGCGTTTTGGCGATGGTTCCTTTCGAGGGCGACGAGGCCGAGCCCGGCAACAGCCACGCATCTTTGGAGTTCGGCTCCAGCGTCATCACGGCTAAGTAATCGTACAAGCCGGCGCCGTTCTGGTTACCTAAGCTACCGTACGAAACACGCACCTTCAACTGCGATACCGGGAATTGCAACTTCTCGAAATAAGGCGTGCGGGCCACATCGTAACCGGCCGAGAACGAAGGGAAGAACCCCCAGCGGTGTCCCGGGGCGAACCGGGAAGAACCGTCGTAACGTCCGCTGAACTCCAGGAAATAGATATTCTGATAATTCCAGTTCAGCTTGGCGTACATACCCATCGTAGCCCAATGCGTGCGGCTTTCGGCGGCAATCACGTTGCCGTTGGCGTTTTCGAACGAGAAAATATCGTTGCTCAACATGCCGTCTTTGTACATATATTCTTTGGAGTATTCCTGCAACTCCATCTGGTAGCCGGCCATCGCCTTAAAGAAATGGTCGCCCCACTGGTGGGTATACGACGTAAGTACGTTCGGCGACAGGTAATAATCGAAGGCGCTGCCGCGGGTATACGAACCGAAAAAGCAGTTGTTCCAGTTAATGCCCGGGTAGGTGTATCCCTGTTTGTTGGTAGCTCCCGGCGTAAGGATGCCCGACGGCAACGCATATTGCGACTGGCTCATCGACAGGTCGTTGTTCTCCACATCGAGACGCACCTTCATTTCTCCGCGGATATCCCATCCTTTCAGCGGCGTAATCGTGGCCGCAAGCGACAAGGCGTCCGAAATCCGGTTTTGCTGGTAATGCGAGTTCTCCAGATAAAGCTGCTCGTTCCAGGTAGGGATGTTGTATTCCGATTCTACCGGCAACTGCGTTACCTGGTTGGGCGACATGCCCGACACATTATTATAAAAGATGGTTTGGTTGGCCATGGGGCGCTTAATCATCTGCAACGTCAGGTTGTTGTTCAGGTCGAACTTGAGCCATTCGTTGGCCTTTACCTGGAATTTCGTGTTGAGGTTGTACTTGCTCAGGTCGTCTTTTACCCGGTCCATCAAGCCTTCCTGGTACGTATATCCCATACCTACGTAATAGGTTACTTTATCCGAACCGCCCTGGATGCTCAGGTTATGCGAGTGGCGGAGCGCCTTGTCTTTAAAGTAATAGTCGAACCAGTCGGTATTGCCGTACTGGTTTACCAGCGCCGAAGCCCAGGTGCTTTTGTCGCCGCTGCTGTTCGTGCCGATACCCGGAAATTCCTCCGAGTACGGATTGGCCATAAAGCCCTGCATTTTTTCTATCGTGCTTGCGGCGAAACGGTCGCCCGACGAGCCGGCATTATCCAGCCGCCGGTTGTAATAATTGGCAAATTCGAGCGAATTCATCATCCGGGGCATACCGATGGGCGAGCTGAAACCTACCGTTCCGCGGTAGGTTACCGACGCTTTTTCTTTCTTTCCGCTCTTGGTGGTTACCAGCACCACGCCGTAGGCGGCGCGCGCTCCGTAGACGGCCGAAGCCGAGGCGTCTTTCAATACGCTGATACTTTCGATGTCGGCCGGGTTTACATTCTGCATGCTCTGCTCCACCCCGTCGACCAGTACGTACGGCTCGCCGCCGTTGATGGAACCGATACCGCGGATATTGAACTGGATTTCGGCACCCATCTCGCCGCCTACCCCGCCGGCCGCCGCATCGGATGCGAAGTTCAACCCCGCGATATTCCCTTGCAGGGCGCTCGTTACATCCGTAACCGGACGGTTTACGATGGCATCCGACTTCAAGGTGGATACGGCTGCGGTAATGGTGTTGCGCTTCTGGGTATCCATACCTACCACCACCACTTCGTCGAGTACTTTCGTATCTTCTTTCATCACGAAGCGGTTACCTTCCAGCTTCGTTATTTTCACTTCGAGAGGCGAGAACCCCATATAGGTAATCGAAAGGGTATTGCCCGCCTTTCCGGCAATCGAAAAATTACCGTCTATATCCGTAATCGTGCCTCCGGCTACGCCTTTCACGATAACGGTAGCCCCGATCACGGCTTCTCCCTGCTCGTCGACCACCTGTCCGCTGATTGTTTTCTGCTGGGCGAACGCTCCCAGGGGGAATAATAACAAAAGCATCAGAAGCCATACGAACCGTTCCTGCTTCTTTACCGGTTTCTTTATTTCCATACTATTCGATTTAACTGTTTGAATTCCGTTTATTCGGCCGCCTGCGCCGGAACATAGTTATCCAGCTCTTCCTGTACCGCTTTCAATAAAGATTTGGGATGGGTGATGTCGACATCCGTAGCCAGGTCCCAGCTCATGATACCGGCCAGCCCTTGCTCGCAAACGTACCGGGTTTTCTCACGAATCGTTTTCTGCCCGTTGAACGTATAGCCGGCGAAATCGTCGAGGGTAGTGTCGGAAAGCCGTTGCTCCACCACGAGGTTGTAATAGCCGGTGGTAGCCGAACCCGTAGAACCGTAAAAGGGTACGCCCATCACTAATTTTTCCTTCGGAATGCCGTACCCGAGCGCCGCCTCGGCATCCGCTACGAACTGGGAATACGGAAAACGCATCACGGCCGGCCCGTAGCACTGGTACGAAATAAAATCGACGGCGGCAATGGCTTCGGGAGTTATCTTGAACGCTACCGGATGCAGCGAAACGGTAAAGCATACGTCCGAACCGAGCACTTCGCGCATTTTCAGCACCATCGAGCTGTAGTCGGTAAACTCGGCCGCACTGGTAGGCCATTCGAAGTCGAGGTCGACGCCGTCTAACCGGTAAGTATCTATGAGGGTTTTGATATTCCGGGCGAAATTGGCGCGGGCGGTCGCATCGGCCGCCATATCCTTCCAATGTCCGCCGGCTACTCCTAACCGGAGTTTCAGGTCGCCGGCATGCGCGGCCAGCGCCATGCGGATGTTTTCCAACCGGCCCAACCAGGTATGCGAATCTTTACCCGGCGCCGAAGCGTCGGTATATTTCCAGTAAGCCAGTACCTTGATGCTATTCCAGTTACCCGCGCTGAACGAAAGCTCGCCCGTACCTACCGCAGCGGCTAGGCTGCTTACGTATGTTTCGTCGAGGTATCCTTTGAAATTCTCGCCGATTAACAGGTCGGCGCGCGTATTGGGCACTTCGGCGGGAAGCCCGGTACCGAAAGCAACCGGCGTGCCTCCGTCTACAATCAGCTTCGCAGCGCCTTTATCGTACGTTACCGCCACGTGATGCCAGGCGCCCGTGGTAAGGGCCGAACTGGTAGCCGATGCGCCCGTACCGTCGATAGTAAGCCGCAACGTGTTGGGGTTAGCGCCTAACTTCAACGAGATAATTTCCGTAGTCCCGTCCGTTTTCTTAAACAGGCACGCCCAGTTTACCCACGTATCTATATACAGATACGTACCGAACGTAAACGTTTTGGCGCCTTCTTCCTTCCGGTTGGTATAATCGTAGTCGGCGGTTTGAATCAAGCCGTCGCCGCCGTTCATCGTACCCGTACCGTCGAACTTGATTACCCCCGAACGGTTCTGGAACGACGACAGATGGGTTACGCCGCCGGAAAACGTCGCATCGTTCACCGGCAGGTCGAAAGCCAGCTCGCCGTCGGCATACGGCCGGGGAGCCAGATAAATCAAATCGTTACAAGC
>DBGBSM010000335.1:0-2118 GCA_048468815.1 Parabacteroides sp. | reverse complement strand
TTGCAGCACATCGGCTTTCGACGGACCCCACGGCTCGGGATGCCGTTCGGGCCGGAACGGGTCGAAATAATAAATGCCGGACGCATCCAGGTATTCCAGGTAAAAAGGCAATTTTTCCATCAATTTCTCCGGGCTTTTTACGTCGAGCGGCGTCCAGGCAGCTTCGGCTACGCCGGCAATCCGGGGAAAAATCATAAAATCGAGCCGCTTGGCGTCGGCGATACGCTCCGTCCATACGCTCATTTGCAGGCCCCTGATTTGTTTTTCCTTTCCTTGCAGAACCGATTGCAACGTATCCGGAAAATGACAAACTTGCTCTATCGGATTGAAACCGTTCCAGCGCCGGCCGATTTTATGGGAATCGTGCTGTACGAAATCGAAGTAGAACGGGCGACGCGGGGTAAGAATTACCCGGTATCCTTGCGCGAGGGCTTTTTCCAACTGTTCGGGCTTGTCGTGGCGCCACCACATCACGACCGCCTTATCCGGCGAAATACCGGCATCGACCATTTCGTCCCAGCCGATTAAAGTTTTCCCTTTCGCCTGCACGGTATCGGCCATCCGGCGCAGGAAATAATGCTCCAGCCCCACTTCGTTTTTCAAATCGTGCTCCTCGATAAACGCCTGAATCTGCGGGTCGGTATACCAACTCTGATTTCCGTAGTGCACTTCGTCGCCTCCGATATGGATGTAAGGGGAAGGAAACAAGGCGGCTACTTCGGTGAGGATATTACTTAAAAACGTATAGGTTTCGTCTTTACACGGATGGTAAGTAAAGCCGGCCCAACGACCTTCGCCGCCGCCGGATACTTCGGGATAGGCTTTACAGGCGGCGATGGCATGCCCCGGCATATCGATTTCGGGTACTACCATAATATGCCGGTCGGCGGCATACCGGATTACTTCCCT
Source organism: Parabacteroides sp. (assembly GCA_048468815.1). Lineage (GTDB taxonomy): Bacteria > Bacteroidota > Bacteroidia > Bacteroidales > Tannerellaceae > Parabacteroides_B. The sequence goes on along the minus strand of DBGBSM010000335.1, from coordinate 1,209 downwards.
GATTTCGTCTTGTGTATAAAAGGTAGGCGCCGCATGCGAGTCGCTCCAGTTTCCTTCGGCGCCGATGCCGGTTAACTTAGGATACCGTTTGATTTCTATGCGCCAGCCGGGCTCGTCGGTCAGATGCCAGTGGAACACATTGAGCTTGAGCTGTGCCATCTGGTCTAATAACTGGAAAACTTTCTCTTTCCCGAAAAAGTGCCGGGACTCGTCGAGCATCAGGCCGCGCCATTTCAAGCGGGGCCGGTCGTCGATGCGGCAGGCAGCGATTTTTCCTTTTCCGTAACGCGCCAATTGAAAAAGGCTTTCTTTCCCGTAAAATAATCCGGACTCGGTGGAAGCCGATACGGTAATTCCGGAAGGGGTGACCTGCATCGTATACGCTTCGTCGGGCAACCCGAGCGAAGGATCGAACAAAAAGGCGACCGTATTTTTACGGGTTTTATCCGAAGAGGCGTATTGTGCGAGAAAGCCGGTTACTTCTTTTTCCATTTTCCGGGCAGCCGAACCCTTAAAAGTGGCTTTTACACCGGCCGACAAATCGAATACACCTTGAGTGGGTACGCACACAGCCGGGGTCGGAAATAAAACAGGAAGTTGCTTTTCTTCTGCTTGCACAAAATAACCGAGACAGGTTATCAGGAATAAAATAATGCTTCGTTTCATGGTATTATACGATTTTGGATACAAAAATAAAAAGATAATGGGGATGCAACGCATATTTAACGTCCATAATGGAGCGATTTTTATCTCAAACAACCTCCATTTTAGACTAATTAAGGATTTTACCTTCCTCGCTCCCTTCTTGTTTGATGGACCAAGCCCTTAAAAACCGATTCGGGATTTTTAAGGGCTTCGTATAACCGGCTCCGCTCCTTTACTTTTTTCAGCTTATCTTTTTAATAAAGGTACTGATGTTCCGGGCCGCCTCGTTAGCGGTGGCTCTAAACAATTTGACTTTTCCTTTCCGGAAATCGACACGTATTTTTTCTCTCTGTACCGAGTCGTCGATAAATCCGCTGATTTTACCTAATGCAGCCGACATATCCGGCGCCATCAATCCGACTCTTTCTTCTTCCAAATCGGGATAATACGAAAAATCCACGCCGGCCTCGAGTATCAACGGAATGCAATCGTGCACCATGCTTTCTACCAGCACGTGTGTAAAGTAAGAAACCGCCAATGCCGTTTGCGAATAAATTTCGGGCA
>DBGBSM010000334.1:0-2061 GCA_048468815.1 Parabacteroides sp. | reverse complement strand
CATGCGACGGAGGTAAATTCGATGAAGAAGTAGTGTACAAAGGCACCCGTTTTTGCTTTGAAATAGAATTAATAGGAAAAACGAAAGACGAAATTGTGTTTTTCAAAGAAAAACTTCGTCCCGCTCTGTACGACCTGTCTTTCCGATTAGGAAGCGGTACCCGTAAAGGACATGGAAAAATGAGCGTATATTCTTACAAAGAAAAAACGTTAGATTTATCGGAACCGGAAGAACTGGAAATGTATATTCATAAATCCGTCTCTTTATCCGATACGTCTTTTCCTTGGGAAGACGTTACTCCTTTATCTCCTGTTCTTTCCGATGAATGGATTACGTACGAGGTACGTCTCACTCCGAAAGATTTCTTTTTATTCGGCTCGGGATTCGGAGACGAAGATGCCGATATAACGCCGGTAAAGGAATCCGTAACGGATTACGAAAAAGGAGGAATTTGCGATGAATATATCCTGATTCCCGCTACTTCGGTGAAAGGCGCTTTGTCGCACCGGATAGCTTACTACTATAACTATGCAGTGGGTTATTTCGTCGGCGCAGATAAGGATAAAAAAACGGCCGAACGAAACGGGGGCGGTACAGGTACTGAAAATCTGGCCGTAAGTACTTTGTTCGGCTATGAAAAAGATACCCTTTACGGAAGCGGTTCGTCTGCTCCGGGCAACGTATTCCTATCGGATGTATTGATTTCTCCTGCAAAAGACATGACCCTGAAACTGCTCAACCACGTGTCTATCGACCGTTTTACCGGAGGGGCTCTCGACGGAGCTTTATTCTCGGAGCAAACCACTTGGGGAGATCATCGAGAGTTGATATTGACCTTACATGTGCAAAAAAAGGCTCTACCGGAAAATAAGCCTGTGCAATATGCATTGGAAGCCGCTTTAAACGATTTGTGTAACGGATTGTTACCCTTAGGTGGCGGTGTAAACCGGGGCAACGGGATATTTACGGGAAGCTGGAAAATAACTTCTTCAAACAAATAAATCATGGAAACAAATCATATCGTTATACCCAAAGGTGCGGGATACGTAGGCTATCTATGGTACAGCAACGCTCAAGAGCCGAACATTTATATAAACAGTACATTGGAAACAGCTATTTGTTCAGCCTCGGAGCCTTCCGTTCCTTTTATTGCAGAAGGCTATTTACGTGAAAGTTTTAACTGTTACACCCTCCGGATGACCGACGGGAAGTACCATATCAATCACACGATTCTTCCCGACGGGTTCGGCCTTTATATAAAAAACGGATGCCAAGCCGAATCGGATATTCCTTCGGAAATAAGAGAGCGATATATGATCACGGCGTTTTTACCCCATCGGTTCGATACCGCGCGAACGGGAATAGAAAAACTTATTTTCGCTACTCGTTGGGAAGAAAAACGCGACGAATTATGCGAAAACATGGCAGTGCTGATGCCGCAAGAGGAATTATTTATCGGTTTTCAATTTAATAAATAAGGAGATTCGAAATATGGAAAACGATCAAAACATACTAAAAGCCCCGTTTAATTTTGTTCCTTTAGCCGACAAAGTACTACTTCCTGCATGGGGAGAGTGGGTATCTCTTGACATCCCGTTTCGGGATGCAGTGAGTGGTCGGATCGACTTGGATATTACGGCAGAAACCGATATTTTCGTTCGCAATAGTAGTTCTGACGACTCTCCATCGTTCTGCCATATCGACAATTCTTATTTTATCCCGGGAACCACTTTGAAAGGAGCACTTCGCAACGTACTCGAAAGTATCGGATTCGGTAAACTGACTCGTGTAAACAAAGACAGTTTCGCTATCCGGGATTTAAGCAAGTCTACAGATGGCGAGGCATATAAAAAACTGATAAATGACAAGCCGCCTCATGCCGGCTGGCTTTATCTGAAAAACGGAAGGTATTATATAGATGATTGCGGAGCGCCCGGCCGAATTTCCGCAAGCGAGATAGATGAAAAGTTAGGCACGAAACTGGAGGAATTTATTCGGGGAGATAATTTTAAAAAAGACGAATACCGCAATGCAAAAAAGAAATACGGGCGGGTACTTAAC
>DBGBSM010000333.1:0-1639 GCA_048468815.1 Parabacteroides sp. | reverse complement strand
TGGTATCCCAAACCACGTCGCCCAGCAATTCGGCGAATTTGGCAGCGTGCTCGGCTTCTTCCCAGGCATAGCGCTTGAATGCTTCGGCAATTTCGGGATACCCCTCGCGGTCGGCTTGCCGGCTCATGGCCAGGTACATGCCCACTTCGGTGCATTCGCCCATAAAGTGAGCGTTCAGCCCTTCCAGGATAACCGGGTCGACCCCTTTGGCCACGCCGATTACATGCTCGTCAGCGAATTGAAGCGCGCCTTCGGTTTCAACCAATTCCTTGAACTTGCTTTTCGGCTGTTTGCACTGAGGGCAAAAATCGGGTGCTTCGTCTCCTTCGTGAACGTAACCGCATACGGTACAGATAAATTTCTTTTTCATTGCTTTTTGTTGTTTATTGGTTGTATAACAAGTTAATTTTCCGTTTTATTCAGTTTTTCCCGGCAGCTTTTACAGTACCCTTTATAATAAACGTGGCACTCGGTGATTTCGAAGCCGTTCAATTGTCCGGGCGCGACACCGGGCACTTCGTCCATTGGTAAATCGAATACATTTCCGCAACTTCGGCAACGGAAATGAGCGTGAAGAGATATATCTCCGTCATAGCGTATATTTTTTTCGTCGATGGTTAAACTTAATACCGCCCCTTGTTCGGCCAGTAGCTTGAGCGTGTTGTACACGGTCGTTTTGGAAAGGGTAGGAACGGCGGGATACAAAGCATTGAAAATCGTATCGGCAGTGGGATGCGTAGGATGGGTCAGTAAGTAGTCCATAATCGCGATCCGCTGGAGCGAGGGCTTTACTCCGAACTGCAACAACCTGTTTTTAATGTATGCTATTGATTCCATTTTAAAATTGTAATCGTTTCAATTTTGATTACGGTGCAAAAGTAGGAAACAGATTTTTAAAATGCAACTGATTCCGCCGGAAAAATGAAAATAGTTTCTTCCGGCAAGGCGGTTTCCCTTTTTCCGGTTGCCGGCCCGGGCGAGGTTATCCGTTACAAACCGCTGAAATCCACGTCGCGGAACATCAGCGAGGGAATGCGTCGCGACGACGACAAAAGCGGGTCGTTTCCCACCGCTTCCAGGTTCGACCACAAATCCAGCATATTGCCGGTGACGTTCATTTCCGATACCGGTTGTGCGATTTTTCCGTTTTTAACGAGGAATCCTTCTATCCCGTACGAAAAATCGCCGGTCGAGCTGTTACAGTTTCCCCCGTTGAATCCGGTTACCAGGATGCCTTTATCGGTGCCGGCCACCAAACCTTGCAACTCGTTTTCGCCCGGCTCCAGCACCAGCAGCGACGGAGCTCCCACGGTAGGCGCCGTATGCATTTTCAGTGCGTTATAGGTGTCGATAAAACAGGTTTTCAATACGCCGTTTTCGAATACGGCGCGCCGTTCGGTAGCCACGCCTTCGGTATCGAAATACCGGGCGCCGTTTGCCTCCGGCAAGTGGGGCTCGTCCCATAGATTTACCTTTTCGCTTATCACCTGTCGCCCTTGCTTATCCAGCAAAAACGAGTTTTTTTGCTGCAAGGCCGGGCCGGATAAAGCCCGCACGAGCGGCGATACCAGTTGCGCAGCGTTCAGCGAATCGACGATAAGGGTGTATTTGCCCGAAGCCGTTTTGCGTTGTCCTAACT
>DBGBSM010000332.1:0-2035 GCA_048468815.1 Parabacteroides sp. | reverse complement strand
GTGCATAAGTGGGTATAAGACGAAGACTAAACCGGAAAACGGAGTGTCGACAGGCTGGTAAACGGCATATTCGATACGCTGTGTCTTGGCGGTTGTTTTCTTTGCTATATAGTTGTCGGCCCTCTTCTCTGGGGTTGCGCGGCTTTTCTTCGGAAAAAGGAAATCATACATGGATAACTATATTGTTTCGGCCCGGAAGTACCGGCCTTCCACCTTCCGGAATGTAGTGGGGCAGAAGTCGCTCACCACCACGTTGAAAAATGCGATAGCAAGCAATAAACTGGCGCATGCTTACTTGTTTTGCGGCCCGCGGGGCGTAGGCAAAACCTCGTGCGCCCGTATTTTTGCCAAAACCATCAATTGCCAGCATCTTACCCCCGAAGGCGAAGCCTGTAACGAATGCGAGTCGTGCCGCGCGTTCAACGAGCAGCGGTCGTTGAACATCCACGAGCTGGATGCCGCTTCCAATAACTCGGTCGACGACATCCGTTCGCTTATCGACCAGGTGCGTATCCCGCCGCAGGTGGGCAAGTACAAGGTGTACATCATCGACGAGGTGCATATGTTGTCGGCCGCCGCTTTCAACGCTTTCCTGAAAACGCTGGAAGAGCCGCCCCGGCACGCTTTGTTTATATTGGCTACCACCGAGAAGCATAAAATATTGCCTACCATTCTTTCGCGTTGCCAGATATACGATTTCTCGCGGATTTCGATAGCTGATACAGTGGAACATCTGCAATATGTGGCCGAAAGCGAAGGAGCGCAGGCCGAGGCCGATGCGCTGAATGTAATCGCGCAGAAAGCCGACGGCGGCATGCGCGACGCGCTTTCTATCTTCGACCAGGTAATGAGCTTTACCGGAGGGAATATTACGTACCAGGCGGTAATCGACAACCTGAACGTGCTGGATTACGAATATTATTTCCGTCTCACCGAAGCGATTCTGGGCGGGAAGGTACGGGATTGTTTGCTTATCCTGAACGAGATACTGAATAAAGGGTTCGAAGGCCAGAACGTAATTACAGGGCTGGCGGCTCATTTCCGGGATTTGTTGGTTTGCCGCGACGCGCAAACCCTGGTGCTGTTCGAGGTGGGGGCTTCTATCCGCGAGCGGTATATCGCGATGGCGGCGCATTGCCCGGATGCTTTTCTGTTTAGAGCGCTCGAACTGGCCAATGCCTGCGATTTGAACTACCGGGCGAGCCGGAATAAGCGGCTGTTGCTCGAATTGACGTTGATTCAGCTTTGTCAGTTGTCGGCGCCGTCGCAAGAGGCGGTTCCGAAAAAGAACACCATCGAGCCGGTTCCGGTGGCCGGAAATGCGCCGGCGGCTCCGGCTTCGCCTGTCTCGGCCCCACCGGTATCGCCGCCTACGGGTGCTGCCCGGCCGGTGCAAACGGGTGGCGGACAGCCCGTACAGCAGGCGGCAGCCGCTCAGGCACCTCCTTCTATTACCTTGCCTTCGTCTGCGCCTTCGCAGGCGGCTCAACCGAAAGCGGCGTCTGCGAAAATCGGCATTTCCCTGAAAAACATCGGGAAGGAAAAGGAACAACCGGCAGCGAACGCTTCGGCCGGCAATCGTTCGCAACCGGTGATGAATGCCGTTTTTAGCCAGGAGGACTTGGCTCGTTGCTGGGATGCGTTTGCCGCGCGTATCGAAGAGAAGGTGTATCTGAAGAACACGATGATTAATTGCCGCCCGGTATTGGTGCAGCCTGCGGTGTTCGAGGTGGCGGTGCATAACCCGGGCCAGCGCGACGAGTTGCAGAACGGTAGTGCGGAACTGCTGGAGTTTTTACGGCATAATTTGCGTAATTCTGCTATCCGGATGGAGGTGCGTATCTGCGAAACGAACGAAAAGCACCTGGCGTATACTTCGGCGGAGAAGTTCAACTTGCTGCTGGAGGTAAATCCGGCGGTCGCCAAGTTGAAGGATGAGTTCGATTTGAGGATTGATTGATGAAGGGAGGACGGTTCTTTTTAAAAAGAACGTTTTAAGAAAACTTGGTTTTCTTTGCGAAGGCTGGCTTTTCTC
>DBGBSM010000331.1:0-2349 GCA_048468815.1 Parabacteroides sp. | reverse complement strand
ATTGACTTAGGAACGACCAATTCCTGTGTAGCTGTAATGGAAGGGAACGAACCCGAAGTTATCGTAAACAGCGAGGGAAAAAGAACTACGCCTTCCGTAGTGGCATTCGTAGAAGGCGGCGAACGTAAGATCGGCGACCCGGCTAAACGTCAGGCTATTACCAATCCTAAAAAAACCATATTCTCCATCAAGCGTTTCATGGGAGAAACATTCGACCAGGTTCAGAACGAAATCAAGCGCGTTCCGTACGAAGTGGTTCGCGGAGACAACAATACGCCGCGCGTCGACATCGACGGACGTATGTATACTCCGCAGGAAATCTCGGCCATGATTCTGCAAAAAATGAAAAAAACGGCCGAAGATTATCTCGGTCAGGAAGTAACGGAAGCCGTAATCACGGTACCTGCTTATTTCAACGACTCGCAACGCCAGGCTACGAAAGAGGCCGGTGAAATCGCCGGACTGAACGTACGCCGTATCGTAAACGAACCCACGGCTGCCGCACTGGCTTACGGACTCGACAAAACGAATAAAGATATGAAGGTGGCCGTATTCGACCTCGGTGGCGGTACGTTCGATATTTCCATCCTCGAACTGGGCGACGGCGTATTCGAAGTGAAATCGACCAACGGCGATACGCACCTGGGCGGCGACGATTTCGACCACGTGATTATCGACTGGCTCGCCGAAGAATTCGAACGCGAAGAAGGCGTAGACTTACGAAAAGACCCGATGGCTTTGCAACGGTTGAAAGAAGCCGCCGAAAAAGCAAAAATCGAATTATCGAGCAACACGAGCACGGAAATCAATCTGCCGTATATCATGCCGGTAAACGGTATACCCAAGCACTTGGTAAAAACGCTGACGCGCGCCAAATTCGAACAATTGGCCGACCGGTTGATCAACGCTTGTATCGAACCGTGCCGTCAGGCTTTGAAAGATGCCGGCATCAGCGCCAACGAAATCGACGAGGTAATCCTGGTAGGCGGTTCTACCCGTATTCCGGCCGTACAGGAAATGGTTCAGAAATTTTTCGGCAAATCTCCGTCGAAAGGGGTGAATCCGGACGAAGTGGTAGCCGTAGGCGCCGCCATCCAGGGAGCCGTTCTTTCGGGAGACGTGAAAGACGTATTGTTACTCGACGTTACTCCGCTGTCATTGGGTATCGAAACGATGGGCGGCGTAATGACGAAACTGATCGAAGCCAACACCACCATTCCTACCAAGAAATCGGAAACGTTTACCACGGCAGTCGACAACCAGCCTTCGGTGGAAATCCATATCCTGCAAGGCGAACGTTCGCTGGCGAAAGATAACAAATCGATCGGCCGCTTCCATTTGGACGGAATACCTGCCGCTCCGCGCGGAGTGCCTCAAATCGAAGTAACGTTCGACATCGACGCCAACGGTATCCTGAACGTTTCGGCTAAAGATAAAGGTACGGGCAAGGAACAGAGCATCCGTATCGAAGCATCCAGCGGATTGAGCGACGCCGAAATCAAACGGATGAAAGACGAAGCTGCCGCCAACGCCGAAGCCTACCGGAAAGAGAAAGAACGCATCGACAAGCTGAACCAGGCCGACAGTATGATTTTCCAGACGGAAAAACAACTCAAAGAACTGGGCGACAAGCTGCCGGCCGACAAGAAGAGCCAAATCGAAGCGGCGCTGAACAAGCTGAAAGACGCTCACAAGGCACAGGATATTTCGGCTGTCGACACGGCTATGAACGAACTGAACACGGTTTTCCACGCTGCCAGCCAGGATATATACAACCAGGGCGGTGCACAAGCCGGTGGCGCTCAGGGCGGACCCGACTTCGGAGGCGCGAATTTCGGAGGACAGCAGGCCGGTAACGCTCAACAGAACAATCCGGGCGACGGTGGCGTAACGGATGTGGATTTCGAAGAGGTGAAGTAAAAAACAGGCATCCGGATTCCCGGACTGCAATTACATCCGATAACAAAGACACAGAGCAGAAAACATCCCGTCGGGATAACTGCCCTGTGTCTTTTTTTATATTATAAGGTACGAAAACACGGCCCCCGGCTCGTTGCGAACCGGGTTACTTTTCCATAACCCGGAATGTTCCTATCCCGTTACGAGTTACCTGCGAAAAAGAACAAGAATCCGTTACTGCATGCAGATACAACGAGGGGGGGTCCGCCCGGTAATCGGGCAGACCCCCCCTCGTTTTTTATCCGTTCAGCACAATGCCACTTTTCCTAACTGATCGATTTCCAACCGGGCGCTGATACCCATCGCCTTAAAGAGTTTGATTACCGTGGCGAAGGTAAGGTTCTTCCCGTTCTCTATCCGGGATATTTGCGCTTTTTGCACCCCTACGAG
>DBGBSM010000330.1:0-2016 GCA_048468815.1 Parabacteroides sp. | reverse complement strand
CCCTTACGACCGGGTAGCGAATCCGGAAGATACCCCCCGGGATATATTCGTATCCGCGTTTTATACCGCACCCCTCGCTCCCGATTTCGATTTTATATTGAAAGGGCAGGAAGCCGATTTTCAGGCCGGTTTGGATGCGTTGGCCAAGCTTACGCCGGGAAAAGTATATGTGGGAGTGAAGAAAGGCTCCGCCGTAGCTCCCAAAGGAGTGGAAACGGTACAGTTCGAAGGGCCTCATCCGGCCGGGAACGTAGGCGTGCAAATCAATCATATCAAGCCTGTTAATAAAGGCGAAACGGTTTGGACGGTAAATCCGGCCGACGTAATCGTAATAGGCCGTTTGTTTACTAAAGGAGTAGCCGATTTTACCCGTCTGGTTGCCGTTACCGGTTCGCAAACCGGCGAACGGGGCTATGTAAAATCCATGGCGGGCGCAACGATAGCCAGCCTGCTGAAAGGCCGCATGCTGCCGGGCAATAACCGGATTATCAGCGGTAACGTGCTTACCGGCGTGCGCGTAACGGAAAACGACTACCTTTATGCGTACGACAACCAGGTAACGGTAATTCCCGAAGGCGACGATGTACACGAGCTGCTCGGATGGGCCATGCCCCGGTTGGGCCAGTTCAGCCAGAGCCACACCTATTTCTCCTGGTTGCTGGGAAAAGGAAAAGAATATGTGATGGACGCCCGGATCAAAGGGGGGAAACGCGCTATGATTCTGTCGAACGAGTACGACCAGGTATTCCCGATGGATATTATGCCCGAATATTTGCTGAAAGCCATTATTGCGTTCGATATCGATAAGATGGAAAACCTCGGAATTTACGAAGTGGCGCCCGAAGATTTCGCCTTGTGCGAATTCGTAGATACTTCCAAAATCGAAATCCAGAAGATTGTACGCGAAGGCTTGAACCAGTTATACAAGGAAATGAATTAATAACACTAAAACTATACTACATTGAAAGCGTTAAGGAAATTTATAGACAACATTAAGCCTAATTTTGAGAAAGGCGGAAAGCTGGCGATGTTCCGTTCTGTTTTCGACGGTTTCGAGACATTTTTGTTTGTCCCTAACGAAACTTCGAAATCGGGGGTGCATATTCATGATACCGCCGATTCCAAGCGTACGATGATTATCGTGGTGCTGGCTTTGCTTCCGGCTCTGCTTTTCGGTATGTACAACGTAGGATACCAGCATAACCTGGCGGTAGGCACCGACCCGGGCTTCTGGCTTACGTTCGTATACGGCTTGCTGGCCGTGCTGCCGAAAATTATCGTTTCGTACGTAGTGGGGCTGGGAATCGAGTTTGCGATAGCTCAGGTAAGAGGCCATGAAATACAGGAAGGTTTCCTGGTATCGGGTATCCTGATTCCGATGATCGTGCCGGTAGATACTCCGTTATGGATGATTGCCGTAGCTACGGCCTTCGCCGTTATTTTCGCCAAGGAAGTATTCGGTGGAACGGGCTACAATATATTCAATGTGGCGCTGGTAACCCGCGCATTCCTGTTTTTCGCTTATCCCAAGGCGATGTCGGGCGACCAGGTATTCGTTCGTACTGCGGAAACGTTCGGGCTCGGCGCCGGCCACGTAGTCGACGGTTTTTCCGGCGCTACGCCGCTCGGTCAGGTAGCTACGGCTACTACGCCGCATGTGGAAATCGTCAACACATTAGGGCAGCATCTCTCGCAGATGGATATGTTCCTCGGACTGATTCCGGGTTCCATCGGCGAAACCTCCAAGTTGGCTATCCTGATAGGAGCGGCTATCTTGTTGATTACCCGGGTAGCGAGCTGGCGTATTATCCTGTCGGTATTTATCGGGGGTATTTTTATGTCGTTGATATTTAATGCAATCGGCATTACGGCTGCGATGAACCTGTCGGCAATCGATCAGATTCTGTTAGGCGGTTTCGCTTTCGGCGCCGTATTTATGGCTACCGACCCGGTTACTTCTTCCCGTACGGAAACAGGAAAATACATTTACGGCTTCCTGGTAGGTTTGCTGGCTAT
>DBGBSM010000329.1:0-4198 GCA_048468815.1 Parabacteroides sp. | reverse complement strand
CCGATATACATATCGGGTTGGGTGCCAAAATGCACGAATTTGCCGGCTATAATATGCCGATAGAATATTCCGGAATCATCGACGAGCATCTTACCGTTTGCAACGGGGCGGGTGTATTCGATGTTTCGCATATGGGCGAGTTCTGGGTAAAGGGTCCGAATGCGTTGGCCTTTATCCAGCAGGTAACTTCGAACGATGCTTCCAAGCTGGTGCCTGGAAAAGCGCAGTATACCTGTTTCCCGAACGAGGAAGGCGGTATCGTAGACGATTTGCTGGTGTATTACTATGAACCGGAAAAGTACATGTTGGTGGTGAATGCCGCGAATATCGAAAAAGACTGGAACTGGTGTGTAAGCCACAATACGGTGGGGGCGGAACTGGAAAATGCGTCCGATAACATGGCGCAACTGGCCATACAGGGCCCGAAGGCGACGGAGATATTGCAACGGCTTACGCCGGTCGATTTGTCGGCCATCCCGTATTATTCGTTTACTACGGGCGAGTTTGCCGGATGCAGCCGGGTAATTATTTCGAATACGGGATATACGGGTGCCGGCGGCTTCGAGCTTTATTTTTATCCGGAAGACGGGCGAAAAATCTGGGACGCTATTTTCGAGGCGGGTGCCCCGGAAGGTATCAAGCCTATCGGGTTGGGTGCGCGTGATACGCTTCGACTCGAAATGGGTTTCTGCCTGTATGGGAACGATCTCGACGATACCACTTCGCCTATCGAAGCGGGCTTAGGCTGGATTACCAAGTTTGCCGACGGCAAAGATTTTACGGCCCGGGCTATCCTGGAGAAGCAGAAGGCAGACGGAGTGAGCCGGAAGTTGTGCGCTTTCGAATTAATCGACAAGGGTGTTCCGCGGCACGGATACGAAATTGCGGATGCCGAAGGGAATATAATCGGTACGGTTACCTCGGGTACGATGTCGCCTCTGATGAAGAAGGGAATCGGTATGGGTTATGTAGCTACGGCGTTTTCCCGCCCGGGTACGGAGATTTATATCCGGGTGCGGAACCGGAACCTGAAGGCTGTGGTGGTGAAGCCGCCGTTCAGGAAATAGCGGGAACGGTTCTTTGGGGAAAAGAATTATTGAAGAAAACGGGTGCCTTTGCGCAGGCTGACTTTCGCCGTTGCCACGGTCGATGCTTTTCTCGCCCGTGGCGCGAGGCCTGCTTTTGGCCGTTACCATGGCGGGTTTTGATTTCTTTTGCGTCAAGACCTTAGTACATAACAAAAATTGATTTCAAGAGAAGAACAAAAAGGACAAACCAGCCTTTTCCTTTCGGGAATTGAAAGACACCGGCCACTTCGTATGGGCCCGCGGGCCTCGGGCGATGAGCGTTAAGCAGACCGGTCGAAAGCGAGCGTTAAAAAAGCCACGCTGTTTGAGCTCCTGCAAGGAGCGAGTTCGGGGCTTTTAGCGAACGAAGGCCGGGATGTAGCGAAGCGGACGTAGTCCTTGACCTTTTTTGCTTCGTTTTTTACATAAGTCCCTCCCGCTCGGCATTATCCGAACAAGTTCGGCTATTGCCTCTCTTACTCGGGATTTTGGGTCAAGCCAAAAAATGAAGACTGCCGGTAGGCGCCGTCGGCAGACGCCTTCGCGGCGAGCGACCAGACACATCACCTAATAAAATTGCATCATGGAAACGAACCTACACCGTAAAATACGATTTGCCGTTATCGGAACGAATTTTATTACCGATTGGGTAATCGAAGGAGCCCGGCAAGACGAACGCTTCGAGTTGACAGCCGTTTATTCACGTACGCAAGAACAAGCCGATTTGTTTGCTGCCAAGCATCATATTCCCCATACCTTTACCTCGCTGGACGAACTGGCACGCAGCCCGTTAATCGATGCGGTTTACGTGGCCTCCCCTAATTTCCTGCACGCTTCCCAAAGCATTTTGATGATGCAGCACGGTAAACACGTGCTATGTGAGAAGCCTCTGGCTTCCAATGTGCGGGAAGCGGAAGAGATGTTCCGTACGGCACGCCGTTACGGCGTGGTGTTGATGGAAGCCATGAAACCGACATTGACCCCGAATTTCCTGGCCCTGCGCGACAACCTTCCTAAAATCGGTAAAGTACGCCGTTATTTTTCTTCGTACTGCCAGTATTCTTCTCGGTACGACAAATTCAAGGAAGGAATCGTTGCCAACGCATTTAAGCCGGAAATGTCGAACGGCGCCTTGGTCGACATCGGAATTTACACCATTTATCCGATGGTCGTACTTTTCGGGCGTCCCCGTACCATCCGGGCTACCGGCATGCTCCTTTCTACCGGTGTCGACGGGCAAGGATGCGTTACGTTCGGATACGACGAAATGGATGCCGTGGTGATGTACTCCAAAATAGCCAATTCTTCTTTACCTACCGAAATACAGGGAGAAGACGGCAATCTGGTACTCGACCGCATCAATATCATAGGCGATGTGAAACTGACTTACCGGAACGGAGGAGGAGAGAACCTGACGGTTCCCGGTTGCCGGCACGAATATTATTACGAGGTAAAGGAATTTATCGACCTGATTGCATCCGGCAAATCCGAATCGGAAGTAAACAGTCCTGCCCGTTCGCTTCTTACGCAAGAAATTTTGCAGGAAATCCGCAGGCAATTAGGCGTAGTATATCCGGCCGACCGGTAAAATTCGCCTATTGCGCCTGCATCGGTAAAAGAAACACATAGAAGCGGCAAGGCGATATGAACCGGGTATGTATGTATTCCGGATGTTTGTAAAACGGCTGCGGATGTGTTTCCGACCGTTCTGTGATTTTATAAATGCGCTTTTGTAACCGCTGTGTTCCGAAAAGATTGATTATTTTTGTGTTCGTAAACATCAAGCATCTACTATCATGAAAAGAAGAACTTTCCTCAGATCTTCCGTTCTTATGGGTGCCGGACTGACCGCCGGCGTAAAAGGTTGGGGCGCTGCTCCCGAAAACGGACAAACGAACGGCAGCCCTACAGCCGCCGCTTCCCGTCCGACAGTGAATAAATGGAACGGCAAGCAACCGCATATTATCTTATTGATGACCGACCAGCACCGGGGCGATTCCCTGGGATGCATGGGTAACCGGGCCGTTATATCGCCCAACCTCGACACCCTGGCGGCCGAAGGGACCCTTTTTGTAAAAGGCTATTCGTCGGCACCCAGCAGTACGCCGGGGCGCGCCGGTTTGCTTACGGGATTGTCGCCCTGGCATCACGGCATGTTAGGATACGGCCGGGTAGCTGCGAAATATAAATACGAAATGCCCCGGATGCTGCGTGATTTGGGATATTATACTTTCGGAATAGGTAAAATGCATTGGTTTCCCCAGAAAGCGTTGCACGGATTCCATGCTACTTTGATCGACGAAAGCGGCCGGGTGGAAAGTCCGGACTTTATAAGCGATTATCGCGAGTGGTTCCAATTGAATGCGCCGGGTAAAAATCCCGACAGTACCGGCATCGGCTGGAACGCACACGGTGCCGGCGTATATAAGCTGGATGAGAAACTGCATCCTACTGCCTGGACGGGGAAAACCGCCTGCGAGCTTATCCGGAATTACGATAACGAGCAGCCGTTGTTTCTGAAAGTGTCGTTTGCCCGTCCGCACAGTCCGTACGATCCTCCCAAACGTTTACTGGATTTATATGCCGGTGCGGATATACCCGAGCCGGCCATAGGCGACTGGTGCGGCCAGTATGCCGAGCCGCTCGACCCGGAGAAAGCAGCCAAAGATGCGCCGTTCGGTAACTTCGGAGCGGAATATGCCCAAAAGTCGCGCCGCCACTATTACGCCAACATCACGTTTATCGACGAGCAAATCGGTGATATCGTGCAGGCGTTGAAAGAAAAAGGCATGTATGAAAATGCGCTGATTTGTTTTACATCCGACCACGGCGATATGTTGGGCGACCACTATCACTGGCGTAAAACCTATCCGTACGAAGGCTCCACCCATGTTCCGTATATCGTGAAATGGCCTGCAGCGACCGAACTGGCGGTAGCTCCCGGCACATCGTTGGAGCAGCCGGTAGAGTTACGTGATTTCCTGCCTACGTTTATCGATGCGGCCGGCGGGGAAATACCTGTCGATATGGATGGAAAATCCCTTCTTTCGTTGGTGGGCAAGGGACGCGAGGGAACACCGTGGCGTACCTATATCGACCTGGAACATGCCACTTGTTACAGTGCCGATAAT
>DBGBSM010000328.1:0-5994 GCA_048468815.1 Parabacteroides sp. | reverse complement strand
GTATTCTTAGGCTGCGAATATAAATCCGTAGGTTGCGAATATATATCCGTAAGCTGCGAATATAAATCCGCAGCCTAAGAATACAGTTTTGCGTGCGCGGGAAAAAAGAAAAACGCATCCTGTTTCCTTTAAAGTTTAAAGGAAACGGGATGTTGCGGTTTCGTGGTCGCGCACATTGTTTTATTAAACGATAAATATCCTTTTCCGCAGCAGTTCTACCATTTGCTGCTTCAGTGCGGGGGCGTTTACCGGTTTCGCGGTATAGGCATCGAAACCGCTGTCCATAATCCGTTCCTCGTCGGAGGCGAAAGCATAGGCTGTTACGGCTATAATCGGCACGGCCGGCGATAATTTCCGGATTTCTTTGGTAGCTTCGTAACCGTTTAACTCGGGCATATTGATGTCCATCAGGATGATGTGCGGGTTGTGCTCCTTAAATAACTGTACCGCCTCTTTTCCGTTCCAGGCGTGGAGAATCGTATAATCTTTTTTCAGGATGGATTCGAATAGTTTGTAATTGCCCGTATTGTCTTCGGCAATCAGTACGGTGAGCTTATTTTTCTCTATTTCCTTTTTTTCGAAGCTGATTTCTTTTTTTACGGATTTCTCGGCCGGTCGATAAGGGAACGTAAACCAGAACGACGAGCCTTTTCCGATTTCCGATTCAACGCCGATTTCCCCGCCCAGGTATTTTACTATCATGTGGCAAATCGAAAGCCCCAGCCCGGTGCCTTGGGCGAAAGTGTCGAGTTTGACGAACCGGTCGAATATGCGCTTTTGTTGCTCGTCTGAAATGCCGCAACCGGTGTCGGATACGTAAAAACGCAACATTTTGTTGTTCGCAAGCGAGTAACCGAAGCGAATGCTGCCTTCGTCCGTGAACTTGATGGCATTGGTTATGAGGTTGATTAAAACTTGCATCAACCGGTTTTTAGCCAGCGAAACGGAGTGTTGCAGCGGGATAGGAGGCGCCTCGTAAACGATGCGTACGTCGTTCGATACTTTCTTTTGCATGGATTGTTCCAGTTCCGAAAGCAATGCGTGCAAATCCACGTTCGAATTGATAAATTCCAATGTTCCCGCTTCGATTTTCGACAAATCCAAGATGTCGCTGATGAGCTGGAGCAGCAAGGCGTTGTTGCTTTCGATAATCTGAACGTATTCTTGTTTCTCTTCCGCCTCGTCGGTAGTTGCCAGGATGTTCGAAAAGCCTACGATGGCGTTGAGCGGCGTACGGATTTCGTGGCTCATGTTGGCCAGGAAAGCCGACTTCAGGCGGTTGGATTCTTCCGCCCGGTTCTTGGCGTCGAGCAATTCTTTTTCGACCTGTTTCCTGTCGGTGATAATCAACGACGAGCCGATCAGGGTAAGAGGCGTTCCGTTTATGTCTTTCTTTTCTACGGCGGCGCAAGCCTCTACCCATTCTATGCCGTGTAATCCTTTGGCCGGATTGTAAATACGATACTCTTCCTTGATTTTGTCTACTTTCCCCCGGATAAGCATATCGTACGCTTTTCTCACTTTTTCCCTGTCCTCGGCATGTATTTTTGCAAAATATTCCTCTTCCGGCACCGTTAACTGATTTTCATCGAACAAGCCCGAGAAACTCACGTCTACGGCTTTATTTACGTCGCACAACAGGGTATGTCGCTCCAGGTTCCACTTCCAGGGGGTTACATTCGCTACGTCGAGCGACATGGTGAGTTTCTGGTTTACGGTGCGGAGTACTTGCTGGGTGCGAATCAGCTCCGTGATGTCTACCAGGAAAATATCCACACAGTCCGGATTGCTGGCGGCTAACGCCAAAACGTTGAAATACCGGTCGGTCGGGGCGAAATAGTATTGTGTGCTTATTTTCTTGTTTTCGGAAAAAATAAGGTGGCACGCCTGCAGGTATTGCGCTAATTGCAGCGGATGTATTTCCGAACCCTTTTTCCCTACGTAATTTTCTTTTCCTTGCAGTTGGGTTTCCAGGGCTGCGTTGGCTTCTAAAACAACGTAGTCCACCGGATAGCCTTGTTCGTTAAATATCATCTGTTGCTTCATGTAACAAATCGGCATGCTGTTAATCAGCCGGCTGTGATTCCGCATAAAAGCGATTTCCTTTTCCTGATACAGCCTTCTTTTATTTAATGCGTTGAGCCGGGAAAAGATAAGGAAAACAAAGAATAAGGCGAGTCCGCTCGCAGCGTATAGGTAATTCCGGTATTGTTCCCAGAAAGAGGGCGGTTTCATGTAAAACACCGTATCCGGCGAAGGAGACAAGGGCAGTATGTTTTTATTCTTTATAACCGGGTAGTTCAGTACCGGATGCGGCTGCTCCGGAGTAAGGAGCGTATGGTAGGTACGGCCTTTTAAAAGACCGTATACTGCATCGAGTAAGGTATGCGAGATGTGAGAAGCCGGATAAAAGTAGCCGCCCGCCATACCGTTTTCTACGATATCCATGTCGTTTAAGGTAAAAACCGGGGCTTCCGTATACGAGCTGAGCATCCGGTAAGTGTCGGAACTGAGGATGGTCCGGTTGCCTTGTTCTTTTAAAAGAATCCAGGAATAGTACAAAACGCCTGTTCGGTTGTCGGTGTATTGCAATATATTGATAAGGTCGTCGGTAGAGGTTTCACCGGCAGTAAGAAGTTCCAGTTTCACGTTCGGAAATTTTTCCTGCATCACTTTTTGCACGGAGTTTTTGTTTTGTGCGCTGATATACCGCTCATCGGCCAGGAACAAAAGCCGGTTCATGTCCGGTTTTAATTTTTTCATCAAAGAAATCGTCTCGGATATATATTCCGGTACATGGATCACGGTGAGGTTGCGTTGAGTGTTGAGTATATCCGTGAAATTCTGCCGTTCAGCTTCCGGGCAGGCCTGTTTCGAAAGGTAATAAGCGCGCGGGGCGACGTACTCTTTTTCTACGCAAGCCAAGAGAGGAACCTGGGTTCCCCATCGTTCGGCAAGTTTGTCTTTCAACAAAACGTAGGCGCTGTTTCCGAGCAAAATAATCAGGCGGGGAGCATGGCCTGTGTATTTTTCCGATAAATAAGTCGCGAAATCATCCACGTCTTTTTCCGATTCCATCAGCATAACGTCCATATTCTCCGTATAGGTGTTGATGTTCTCGTCGTCGGCGGTCATCTGCTTGTAAATAGGAGTGGTAAATATATGGCTCCACGGGGTGGATTCGGTATAAGAATTGAGGATGAGGATGTAATTTTGCTCGCCTTTCGGAATGGCTGAACAAAACGATGAACAGAAGGCCGACAGTAAAATTGTCAACCCTATACGGTTTTTTAAAAAATGCCAGAATGCCATAGCTAATTGCTTACAGAAATCTTCAGATTATTGTTATTCGATGCACAAAGGTATGAAAATAAACGGCTTTAGCAATTTTATCCGTTTGAAGTTTTTTTGAGAGGTTACGTTGTCCGCATCATACATGCGTTTATTCGACCGGGTAATTTTCAGGCAAACGGGAAGTATCCGGATTTTTATTTCCTGCAGCTAAGACGATTATAAACGGGAGGTATATTGTTGTGAAGATACACGAAAAATAAAAAGTGACTCGCATAGGATTCAAACCTATAACCTTCTGATCCGTAGTCAGATGCTCTATTCAGTTGAGCTAGCGAGCCATCCTTGTGGAATGTGGTGACCGCGACAGGATTCAAACCTGTAACCGGCTGATCCGTAGTCAGCTACTCTATTCAGTTGAGCTACGCGGCCATTGCTTTATGTTTGCGTGTGCAAAGGTACCACTTTCTTTTATACGTGCAAATTTTATGGCGTATTTTTTTTGTTTTTAGTCTAACATTTTCGGATTGAAGAGCAGGTAACCGATATTTAACCCTACGTTGAAATTCTTTTTCGGATAGCTGTATCCGTTCGCATACAGGCTGATACATACGAACGGAAGGTGTAGCACCAGGGCCGTTTCGCCCATGAATTTGTACGAGTCCATAAACTTTCCGTAATAAGGAACACCCACATAACCGTTCTGCACCGGCACCGGTTTTTTCTTTATCTCGTTGAAGGGGGCGAAACAATACATATCGGCCCGGAAGTGCAGCAGTTTGTGGAATTTCCAGATGGGCGAAAGCCCTACCGATACGTATTGATTGGCGCGAAACGCTTCGTTGAATACGATTTGGCTGTGCGGGGTGGGGGTAAAGGCCGACGCTTGCAGGATGGATGCCGTATAATTGTTCATCAGGTTTTTACTCGAAATCACGATTTCGCTGGAGTATCCTAAGGTAAAACGGTCGGTTACCGCATGGTATTGGTGGAGTTTTCCTTTGATCGATAACCAGCTGTGGTTTCTTCTTTCGGCCGGGTTTTCTTCGGTAAAGTAAGCCGGTCGGTAATTTTCGCGTTCGGCGATAAATTGGGCCGACAGGTATTGGTGCCGCCCCGAGGTGGCATATTGCTTGGCGTTCAGCGAATACCTTTCTATGCTGAGCGAGCCCGCCAGCACATAGTAGTAACTGTTGTCGAATTTACGATTCTGAAACGATATATTCGACGTCTGGAAATAAAAATCGCTGAGCCGCCCTATCGACATATTGATTTCGGCTTTCGCTTTCGTAAGGAACGGAAACCCGATACCGCCCCGTAAAAACAATTCTTTTTGCTTGATAAAGGCCGGCTGTACATCCTCGTAAAACAGCGACTGGCTTTCGGCATATTTCCGGTACGAGTAAACACCCATCACGTTTACATACATCGGTACATGCGTCTGGAGGTAAAACCGCGAGTCGAGCATTGCGCCGTTAAAGGCGTTTCCTATCTGGAAGTTGCCGTTGAAATCGGCGGCATAGTGCCCCAGGCTCTGGTAGCCCAGTCCCAAATAAAGCTGGTTAGCCTGGTAAGAGGAGATATTGCCCCCGAACGATAACTTGATTTCGTTCGCCACCTTTACGTCGAGGTATAAATCGAACTGCTTGGATTTCCGGTTGTAAATGGCATGCGGGACGATTTCCTTGATTTTCGAATACGTGAGCATCTTGAAATAAGCCCGCCGGAACTCTTCCATCGAAAATTCGCCGTTGATGTCGCGGTGTAACTGGGCTTCGATGTATTTTTGCTGTGCGCCCGTTACCCCGGTCACATAAATGTCTTTAAAGCGTAAAGGCGGCAGGCTTTCTTTGTATTTTTTCCGCCGTTCGGTCAAGTCTGCCAGTGTTTGTTCGCGGGGCACCCGCTTTTTCAACGAGTCGATAAGCGGCAGCATCCGCCGGTAACCGATGTCCATCAGCTCGCGGGCGCGGGCGAAATCGAGCAGCGAAACGTCTTTGAAGTCGAACTTGATTTCCATCCCTTCCTCCGGGTCGATGGTGTAATCGGTTTTTTGCATAATCATCGTTTCGAGCTGGCTGTACGGGTTGGCCGACGGCTTGGCGTTATTGCTGCCCGCTACTACCGAACCGAAGATAAAGTCGGGGCGGAATGCCTCTTTCATCGGGCCCACGGGAAAATTGTCGTAAATGCCGCCGTCGAACAACGGGATGCTGTCTTTCCAGATGGGCTGGAAGAAGAACGGGAAAGTCATCGAGGCCCTGACGGCGTCGCCCAGGTCGCCGTTTTTAAAAACGACGGCTTTTTTGCTGTAAATGTCGGCCGCTACGCACCGGAACGGCACGAACAGGTTATCGAAGTTCCATCCGGCCTTGGCGGTAGCCTGTGCATACAATCCCATAAACGCCTGGTTCATCTGGATCGGGTTAATCAGGCTCTTGGGCAGGATATTGGTTTTTAGCCGCAACGAGTCGGTTATGTCCAGCGAGATATGGGCGAATTCGGGGGTGGGATAGGGCTCTTTGAAATAATAAATGTACTCGTTTTCCACTTCCCCGCTTTGCCAGTATTCGAATTCCTTCGATAAAATCAGCGCCAACATCTCTTCGGGGCTATATCCCATGGCGTACAAACTCCCGATGATGGCGCCTATCGAAGTGCCTGTTATATAGTCGATCGGGATGCCGTTTTCTTCGAGTGCTT
>DBGBSM010000327.1:0-5228 GCA_048468815.1 Parabacteroides sp. | reverse complement strand
GATAGGCTACAGGTGTAAAGGCAGTAATGTCATAGCCGAGTAGTACTAATAGCCCGAGACTTTCTCTTTTGTGGGGGAGGTATATTTTTAGATTTTGCTGTTGTGAAGGTTTGATTTTTTAGTTTTTTGTCCACGTGTAGGAGTTTAAAAGATATTCAGGTGGTTATAGTGTTGAGGTTCCACCTCTATCCATACCGAACAGAGAAGTTAAGCTCAATTAACGCCGATGGTACTGCGTAAAAGTGGGAGAGTAGGTAGCCGCCGGTTTTAGAAAGAGAAAGGTCAGCATCCGATAAGAAGGAGGCTGGCCTTTTTTTCGTTTTTGTCTTTTTATTTACTATCTAACCGGTGCCGAATTCTTTTATGTTTTGGTTTCCTCGTAGGGAAAAACGTTACATTAAAAAAATGTTCGTATCTTTACCCTCATCGACATTCATTTCAAAAGTAATAGCATGAAAAATCTGCCAAAACACGCTCTTATCTCTCTGGTAACGGGAGCATTCGTTTCTTTACTCGTACTCTCCTGTTCTTCCCGTCAGGAATCATTATCGGCGGATGTTATTCCGCAGCCGGCAAAAATGCAGTTGGACAAAGGGGTTTTTAAAGCCGATGAGTCGACGGTGTTGTATTTGCCCGGTCCGGAAACGAAGTATTATATGCTGGGCGAGGTACTGAATGCCAATCTTGCTTCTTATACCGGAAAAGAAATAAAGATCGTTTCCGATATTCCTGCACGGAATGCGATCCGGTTCGAACTGAACGAATCCCGGTTTGCCGGTAAACCGGAAGCATACGGGTTACAGGTGGATAAAAACGGCGTTGTGGTGGAAGCCGGTACCGATGCGGGATTGTTTTACGGTCTGCAGACCTTGCTGCAACTGATTACTCCGGAAGGGATTCCTTATGTTTCTATTCAAGACGAGCCCCGTTTCAACTACCGGGGTCTGCATTTGGATGTGTCGCGGAACTTTTTTCCGAAAGAGTTTGTATTGAAGTTAATCGATTTGATGGCCTTTTACAAGCTCAATACGTTTCATTGGCATCTTACCGACGGCGCCGGTTGGCGCATTCAACTCGACAAATATCCTAAACTTACGCAAGATGCTTCTTTCCGACCCCAAGCCGACTGGAAAACCTGGTGGGACGGCGACCGGAAGTTTGTTCCCGAAGGAACCGAAGGGGCTTATGGCGGCTATTATACCAAAGACGATATCCGGGAAGTGGTGGCGTATGCCGATACCAAGCACATCCGGGTTATTCCGGAAATCGAAATGCCGGGACATTCCGAAGAGGTATTCGTGGCGTATCCTGAGCTTTGTTGTACGGGAAAACCTTACACTTCGAGCGATTTTTGTGTAGGCAATGAAGAAACGTTTACTTTCGTGGAAAATGTACTTACCGAAGTGATGGAGCTATTTCCTTCCGAGTATATCCATATAGGTGGAGACGAAGCCGGTAAGCAAGCTTGGAAAACCTGTCCGAAATGTAAGAAACGGATGCAGGAAGAAGGATTGAAGAATGTAAACGAATTGCAGAGCTACATGATGCGCCGGGTAGAAAAGTTCCTGAATGAGAACGGCCGGAAATTAATCGGTTGGGACGAAATACTGGAGGGTGGACTGCCGGCCGAAGCTACGGTGATGTCGTGGCGCGGAGAAAGCGGCGGAATTCAAGCCGCCCAATCGGGACACGATGTGATTATGACGCCGGGCGGCTATTTGTATTTCGATTTTTACCAGGCCGACCCGAAAACACAGCCGGCCGCTATCGGCGGGTATACGCCGGTGAAACGGGTATACGGTTACGAACCTGTTCCGGATTCGCTCACTACAGAGGAGCAAAAACATATTATAGGAGTACAGGCCAATCTCTGGACGGAATATATTCCGAATGAAAAACAAGTGGAATACATGCTGTTCCCCCGGGTATTGGCTTTATCCGAAATAGCCTGGTCGCCTAAGGAAATGCGCGATTGGAGCGATTTTAAGCCTCGCCTGAACCGGCATATTGCTTTGTTGCAGGCCATGGATGTAAATACTTTTCCGTTATCCTACGAAATCGAAGCGACTATGCAGGTAGATACCGTTCGGCAGGTAATCGAGGTAACCTTGGATGCCGAGCGTTATCCGGCCGAAATACGCTATACCGTCGATGGTACGGTGCCTTCTTCCGGTTCTTCGCTTTACGAGAGTCCGATTGTGGTAACGGATTCCGCCCGGATTGTAGCCGCTATTTTCCAGAACGGACAGTTGATGGGAACACCTACGGAGAAAAAAGTAGATTATCACCGGGGAATCGGAAAGAAAATACATTATAACAGTAAGTTGTATAACGGCTATATGGCAGGCGGCATGCATGCGCTGCTCGACGGGTACCGCGGCGGCTTTACCTACCTCGACGGACGGTGGCAAGGTTACCTCAACGATTTGGATGCCGTAGTGGATATGGGAGAAGTAACGGATATACACCAAGTGTCGGTTCGTTTCATGCAACTTACCGGTCCCGGCGTATATCAGCCCGGACAGGTAGAGCTCCTTACGTCGGAAAACGGAACGGATTTTGTTTCCCGGCAGGTTATTCCTACCGAAGTTTCTCCCGAAACGAGCGAGTTGGCTTTCCAGGATTATGTATTTGCCGGTGATTGGAAAGCCCGCTATGTCCGGATTAAAGCGAGCGAAGTGAACAACGGTTTTATTTTTACGGACGAAATCGTTATCTGGTAAAATCAAAACAATTATAAACTGAATCTGTATGAAGAAACAACTTATGATGTGGATGCTGGGCTGTACCCTGGCGGTTACGGCCCAGCAACCGGTAGATTATGTAAATCCGTTTATCGGCACTACCAATTACGGAACCACGAATCCGGGAGCCGTTTGTCCCAATGGCCTGATGTCGGTCGTTCCTTTTAATGTAATGGGTTCGGACGATAATAAATTCGATAAAGATAGCCGGTGGTGGTCTACACCGTATGAAAATACGAACAGTTACTTTACCGGTTACTCGCATGTGAACCTGAGCGGCGTAGGCTGTCCCGATGTAGGAAGCTTGTTATTGATGCCTACGGCGGGCGAATTGAATGTAGACTATAAGGAGTACGGAAGTCCTTATAAAAACGAAACCGCGCACCCCGGATTTTATTCGAACGAACTCACGAAGTACGGCATTAAAACCGAAGTAACCGCTACTACCCGTACCGGATTGAGCCGCTTCGTTTTTCCGAAAGGACAGGGAAATATCCTGCTTAACCTCGGTGAAGGACTTACGAACGAAACGGGAGCTACCGTCCGGATCGTAAACGATACGGAGATAGAAGGCAGCAAGCTGTTGGGCACCTTCTGTTATAATCCCCAGGCGGTTTTCCCTATTTATTTCGTGATGAAAGTAAGCAAGGCACCCAAGCAGATGGGGTATTGGAAAAAGCAACGCCCGATGAAAGGGGTGGAAGCCGAATGGGATATCTACGCCGGTAAATATAAACTCTATACCCGGTACACCCGCGAGATGAGCGGCGACGATGTGGGCGTTTGGTTTACCTACGATACCGAAGAAAACGAAGCCATCGAAGTGAAGATGGGCGTTTCGTTCGTTAGCATCGAAAATGCCCGGCTGAACATGGAAACCGAGCAACCGGGATTCGATTTCGACAAGGTGGCGGCAGCCGCCCGTACGGCTTGGAACAACGACCTTTCCCGCATCCGGGTAGAGGGCGGAACGGCAGATGAGAAAACCGTATTTTACACCGGGCTTTACCATGTGTTGATTCATCCCAGCATCTTGCAGGATGTAAACGGCGAATACCCGGCGATGGAATCGTTGAAAACGATGAAGACATCCGGTAACCGGTATACGGTATTTTCGTTATGGGATACCTACCGGAACGTACACCAACTGCTTTCGCTGGTTTATCCCGAGCGCCAGATCGAAATGGTGCATACGATGATCGATATGTATAAGGAAAGCGGCTGGTTGCCGAAGTGGGAATTGTTCGGACGCGAAACGCTTACGATGGAAGGCGACCCTTCCATTCCGGTAATCGTGGATACCTGGTTCCGGGGATTGCGCGATTTCGATGTGGAAACGGCGTATGAAGCGATGAAAAAAGGAGCCACTACGCCGGGCGAGTTCAATTTGATGCGCCCCGACGCCAACGACTATTTCACAAAAGGCTATGTGCCGTTACGCGAACAATTCGACAATTCGGTTTCGCACGCCCTCGAATATTATATTGCCGATTGGAATTTGGCGCAATTCGCCGCCATGTTAGGGAAAAAAGAAGACGCCAAACTGTTTTACGACCGCTCGATGGGGTATAAGCACTATTACGACAAAGAGTTCGGTACGCTGCGTCCGATTTTGCCGGACGGCACGTTTTACTCGCCGTTCGACCCGTTGCAGGGATTGAACTTCGAGCCGAGCCCCGGCTTCCACGAAGGAAATGCCTGGAACTATACCTTTTATGTGCCCCACGATGTGTACGGGCTGGCCAAGTTGATGGGCGGAAAGAAAAAATTCGTCGATAAATTGCAAATGGTATTCGATAAAGGCTATTTCGATATGGCCAACGAGCCGGACATCGCTTATCCCTATTTGTTCAGTTATTTTAAAGGGGAAGAATGGCGTACCCAGAAGTTAGTACACGAACTGTTGAAAAAGTATTTCCACAATGCGCCCAACGGATTGCCGGGGAACGACGATACCGGAACCATGTCGGCCTGGGCCGTATTCAGCATGATGGGCTTTTATCCGGCCTGTCCGGGTAGCATGGATTATACGCTCACCTCCCCGTCGTTCGATAAAATAACCATTCAGCTCGACACCCGGTATTATCCGAAAAGCGAGTTGACCATTACGACCGATAAAAATCCGGAAGAAGATATTTACATTAAAAGCATCGAGGTAGGAGAGAAGAAATACAACAGTTACTTTATCTCTCATCAAAAACTGGTAGATGCCGGCGAAATCCGTTTCGACTTGAAAAAGAACCGGTAAAGAGGCGGTAAGCACCAGAAGACTTTTCCGGTATATCCGGTAAAAAGAAAAAGGAAAGGCAATCTGTTCGTTATAAGGCAGGTTGCCTTTTTTATGGCCGGAGGGGTTTTCGGCAAACTACAAATGAATTTGAAAGACGAAAGGTATCTTCTTTGCCCGCATGCTGTTTGTTTTTGTTTGCCGCGGACGGCGGCAATAAAAACGGCGTCGGCGGCAAACTTGCCGCCGACGCTGGC
>DBGBSM010000326.1:0-2527 GCA_048468815.1 Parabacteroides sp. | reverse complement strand
GGGATGCAGCAAGTGGGTTCACAGAATAAATTAAAAGAAGAAAATATGCAGTACAATCCATTGACACCGGAAGAAGAAAGGGTAATCGTTCACAAAGGTACCGAGCGGCCCTTTACCGGAGAGTATGTAAATACGAAAGATTCGGGTACCTATGTATGCAAACGGTGCAATGCGCCTTTGTACCGTTCGGAAGATAAGTTCGACTCGCATTGCGGCTGGCCTTCGTTCGACGACGAGATACCGGGAGCGGTGAAACGGGTTCCCGATGCCGACGGGATGCGTACCGAAATTATTTGTGCCAATTGCGGAGCTCACTTAGGACATGTATTTACCGGCGAAGGGTTTACGCCTAAGGATACCCGGCACTGCGTCAACTCGGTTTCCATGAAACTGATACCGGCCGGCATAAAGCAGCCGTCTCCGAAACCGGAGTTGAAAAAAGCCTATTTTGCTTCCGGTTGTTTCTGGGGAACCGAATATTACTTTATGCGGGCGAAAGGAGTGGTGGCTACTGCCGTAGGATTTATGGGCGGTCACGTGGAGCATCCTACTTACCAGCAGGTGTGCCAGAAAAATACCGGTCACCTCGAAACCACCGAAGTGGTGTACGACCCGAAAGAAACGTCGTACGAGAACCTGGTGAAGCTGTTTTTCGAAACGCACGATTTTACCCAGACGAACGGACAAGGCCCCGACATCGGCCCGCAATACCTGTCGTGTATTTTTTATTCTTCTCCGGAGGAAAAACAGATTGCCGAAAAATACATCCGGATACTTACCGATAAAGGATACAAGGTGGCTACTCAGCTACGACCCGTTTCCACATTCTGGAAGGCCGAAGATTATCACCAGCAGTATTACGAGCACAAAGGCACTACGCCTTATTGCCATGTATACAGAAAGATATTCTAAAGTAAAAACGGTTTCGGAATAACCCGGAAAGAGCCGAACCCGAAGGTACGGCGGCACATAAACGTTACAGGAAGGTAGAACCGGCAGTACGTTCTGTAAGAACGTTTTTCTGCCGGTTTATCTTTTTTGCTGCTGCCGGATTCGCTTGCCGCCGTCGGCGGCAATAAAAACGGCGTCGGCGGCAAACTTGCCAGCGTTGGCGGCAATATAGCCGCCGACGCCGGCAGCAAAAAATACAACTCGGTACTTTGCGTTTCCGTATGGGGCTTTTTGCCTGGTCGTAACCTGTTTTTAATCCGTTTCCGAATCGATGCCGTTAGCAGGAGGGCCGTTCCGGCTACTGTTTCTTCTCGTGCGCTCTGCGAATGGCTCTTACTATTTCGCCGCTCCAGAGTATCAGCGAAGTGAAGAGCGTAACGAGCAGCCAGTCGTGTCCGCTTAACGGACGTGTGCGGAAAACATTCCCTCCGAAAGTCACTACGATGAATTGTCCGATTACAATGGCGGCGGCTACCAGTAAAAAGCCTTTGCTGTTTCGCAAGTCGGTAAAAGCCGAGTGATTGTTGCCGAACGTTTTGGCATTGAAAAGATTCCAGAACTGAAACATCACGAAGGTAGTGAAGAAAAGCGTCAGGTTGTAAATCCCGGTTAACGTGGCCGGGTCGATTCCTCCTTTATATACATCCAGACCGTATAACATACCCAATAAAACGACGATAAATACGCTTCCTATTCCCAGGATGCGGTTGCGCATGGCCGGGGTAACGATAAAATCGGCCGTATTGCGCGGTTTCTGCTTCATCACGTCGCGGCTGGGAGGCAGCGAAGCGAGCGCGCCGGCGGCAAACGTATCCATAATCAGGTTGATCCAGAGCATTTGCGTTACGGTAATCGGCGAGTCGGTGCCGAGAAGCGAGCCCAGCAGTACGATAACCAGTGCAACCAAATTGATGGTAAGCTGGAAAAGGATGAACCGTTGGATGTTGAGGTAAACCGAGCGTCCCCACATCACGGCGGCGGCGATGCTGCGGAACGAGTCGTCGAGCAGCGTGATGTCGCTGGCTTCCTTGGCCACCGAGGTACCGCTGCCCATCGACAAGCCTACGTTAGCGTAATTCAGGGCGGGTGCGTCGTTGGTGCCGTCGCCGGTTACGGCTACGATTTCTTTTTTTTGCTGCAACAGTTGTACCAACCGCTGTTTGTCGGTAGGGCGGGCGCGCGACATGATTTTCAGGTCTTGTACGCGGTCGAGCGCCTCTTCGTCGGTGAGGGCGGCGAATTCCGTTCCGGTAATGTGGTTCCGCTCCGTATCGCCGGGTAGCCACAACCCGATTTGGCGTCCGATCTCCTTGGCGGTACCCGGCGTATCGCCGGTTACGATTTTTACTTTGATTCCGGCATCGTTACAGGCTTTTACGGCTGCGGGCACGTCTTCCCGTACCGGGTCGGAGATAGCGACAATGCCTAAAAATACCAAATCGTTGCAGGTGAGCGTTCCGTCGGCGATGCACGATTCGTCGTCGGCGAGTTCTTTATAAGCGAATCCCAGCGTACGCATGGCCTGGTTCTGGTAGGTGAGGAGCTGGGCTTCGATGGCGCCCTTCTCCGCTTGTAC
>DBGBSM010000325.1:0-4256 GCA_048468815.1 Parabacteroides sp. | reverse complement strand
CGCCGCGAGGGCGTCTGCCGACGGCGCCTACCGGCGGTCTTCATTTTTTCTCTTGACAGAAAAAACGAAGCAAAAAAGGTCAAGGGCTACGTCCGCTTCGCTACATCCCGGCTTTCGTTCGCTAAAAGCCCCGAACTCGCTTACTGCGTAAGCTCAAACAGCGTGGCTTTTTTCACGCTCTCTTTCAGCCGGTCTGCTTAACGCTCATCGCCCGAGGCCCGGGGTTCCATACGAAGTGGCCGGTGTCGTTCGATACAACTAATATCTGTCATTGAAGTGAGCTGATATTTTCGAAGGTAGAGAAAAAAGTTTATAATTTAACTATTATAAGAACGTTTAGGGACAACGCCGATTGGTTTGTAAAAACAACCGGCGCTGTTCGTTTTGTTTAGGGGTGGTAGCCTATGTTAGTTGCCGGGTGGCGACGTGGGGATAAAATAAAAACGCGGAAATACAGAGATTTATACTACTTCTCTGTGTCTCCGTGTCTCTGTGTTTTTATCTTTTTGTGTGGGATTATTTCTTCGGGGGAGCACAGTATTTTTTCTGGAAGTAGAGCGGGTCGGATTCTTCTTCTTTTTCTTCCAGTTCCACTTCTTTTACTTTCCGGAACAAGTCGGAGGCGAAGATAAAATCGTTCAGGGCTTTGTTGGAAGAGGTGATTACGTCGTCCTTTGTTCCTTCCCATTCTTTTTTCCCTTCGTTGATAAAGATGATGTTGTCGCCGATGTTCATCACCGAGTTCATGTCGTGCGTATTGATTACGGTGGTCATGTTGTATTCTTTCGTGATGTCGTGAATCAGGTCGTCGATCAGCAACGAGGTTTTCGGGTCGAGGCCGGAGTTAGGCTCGTCGCAAAACAGGTATTTCGGATTCAGGGCGATGGCGCGTGCAATAGCGGCGCGTTTCATCATCCCGCCACTGATTTCCGACGGATAAAGCTTGCCGGCATCTCCTAAGTTGACCCGTTCCAGGCAAAACTCGGCTCGTTTGACACGCTCTTTCGAGCTATCTTTCGAGAACATATCCAGCGGGTACATCACATTTTCGAGTACGGTCATCGAGTCGAACAAAGCCGACCCCTGGAAAAGCATCCCCATTTCCTTGCGCAGATGCTTGATTTCTTTTTTCGACATTTTCAACAGGTCGCGGCCGTCGTATAGGATAGCGCCCGAGTCCGGTCGCAACAGGCCGATAACGTCTTTAATCATCACCGTTTTACCGGAACCGCTCCGCCCGATAATCAGGTTGGTTTTCCCGTCTTCGAAAACGGTGGAAATGTTGTCGAGCACTACCCGGCCGTCGAACGATTTGGTTATGTTCTTTACTTCGATCATAATCAGGCAAGCATTAATTGTGTTAGCAAAACATCGGCCAGCAATATCATAATACTGCTGATTACCACAGCGTTCGTGCTGGCTTTCCCTACATCCAGCGCTCCCCCTTTTACACTATAGCCGAAAAACGAGGAAATGGAGGCGATGATGAAAGCGTACACTACCGACTTGATAATCGAATACCATACGTAAAATTGATTGAAGAAATATTGCAATCCGTACTCGAAAGCGCTGGTGGGAAGCGAAGGGGTGATAAACGTAGCGAAGTAACCGCCGATAATACCGGTGAACATACTGAAAATCACCAACACCGGAATAAAAATCATCAAACCGGCTATTTTAGGCATGATTAAAAAGTTAGCCGAGTTCACTCCCATGATTTCCATCGCGTCTATCTGTTCCGTCACCCGCATGGTACCGATCTCCGACGCGATGTTCGAGCCTACTTTACCGGCCAATATCAAACACATGATCGACGACGAGAACTCGAGCAGGATGATTTCGCGGGTGGTATACCCGATGGTGAACTTCGGGATAAGGGGCGAGCTGATATTCAACGAAATCTGGATGGCAATCACCGTACCGATAAAAACGGAAATAATAACCACGATCCAGAGCGAATCTACCCCCAACTTATATATCTCCTTGATGAGCTGCTTGAAAAACATGCTCCACCTGTCGGGGAGCGTAAGGCTTTTCTTCATCAGCAATACGTATTCTCCTACGCTTTGTAATGCTTTCTCCATTTTGTTATCTTATTTAACGTCACAAAGATAGGGCCGGGCTTTGGTTGTATCCGCGAAGTGCAGCCTATCTTCATTTTTCTGAAACAAAGATAGGCTAAATTTTACAAGGTTGCGGAGATAAAACATTATTTTACTTTTAGGGACGTTCTGCGACCTGTTTCAGAAACTTCAATGCTGTTTCGATGAGCGTGTCTTTCCCTTTTTGGATATCTTCTTCGGTCATATTCACCCGGATATCGGGGTTGATACCGAATTCGGTTATCTCTTTGTCGGCGTTCAGTATGGGGCTGGCCGAAAACCGTACGCCCCAGCCGTTCGGCAGCTCGGAGTAAAACGGAAGGCCGCTGCCCCCGCCGGTCCGGTCGCCCATGATGGTTACATAGGGCAGCAGTCGCATTTTGTTTACGAAGTCGTTGGTGGCGCTGTAACACCGCCGGTTGGTAAGCACTACCACCGGGCGTAGCCAGCGAATGCGCGACGAAGGCTCCAGGTCGAACGGATACGGTTCGGAAAAATCGTTATGCCCCGGACCGGTTTTGTGCACGATATAACCCGCCGTAACAGTCTGCTCGGCAAAACGCGAAGCGATGCGGTCGGAGTACGTCATGGAGCCGCCCCCGTTTTCCCGCACGTCGATAATCAGGCCGGAGCAATCTTTAAACGAATAGAGCACGTAATCGAGGTTACTTTCGCCTACTCCCGACGAAAAACTGGGATAATAGATATAGCCGATGCTGTCGGGCAGCAGTATTTTGTACTTCATCCCGCCGGCGATATGGTAGTCGGTTCCTAAATAGTTCTTTTGTATCTGTTCGTTGAAGTTATCCGGATAATCTTCGTACCATTTCCAGTACCGCGCCAGGTCGAACGACGAAATCAGGTTGGTATGCCCGTCTTTCAACTCCGCCATCATATCGCCCAGCAAGTTGAAAAGCTCGTATTGATCCATCCCTTCGTCCACGCGGGGTTTATAGGTGGCATATACCTGGTTCCAGTCTACCTCCTTGTACTCGAAGAAGCAATAATGTTCGTCGAGGATAGTCCAGAGCGCTTCGAAGTTTTCGCAGGGAGAGGTGGTATAGGCATCTTCTTTATCGCAACTTCCCGTGGATACGAAAAGCAACAGTACGGTAAAATAGAGCAACAGGCGACGTATCATTTTTTTCTTTCTCTTTATCAGATTAATAATAAGCGCTGCTATACCGGTCCTTTTGTTTCAGCTTTTTCCCTCCGAACGAAAAGAACTCTTTTACGAACCCGATCATAAACGAATTGGAAATCACATGGGTTTTGATATGGTGGATATCCGTGCGGTACGAATTGTTCAGGAAACCGGCCCGCAGCGTGAAGCTGCCGAGCGGAAAATCGGCGGTTACATACTGGCGGAAAGCGATTTGGTTATGGAACGAGGCGAACACCACTACTCCTTTGTAGTTGCCCAAATCGAATATCTCGTAGTACGACTGCCCGTAATGCGGCGAAAACATGCCGCCGGCTACCGGCATATCGAGCTGGTAACGCAAGGTAACCGGATATTCGCGGATGCGGGCGGTGTAAATCGCCATAGCCGACAGGGTCAGGTTGAGGCTTACCTTAGCGGCTGCGGGATTGTTGGAGTTACGGGTATTGTAAATAAAGCCCAAATCGGCCTGTACGCCGGGTCCCACTAATATTTTCAGATCTTTTCGAGGTGCGAAACGGTAGTGATAATTCAACGTATAATCCACGAAGCCGGAAAAAGCGGAGGCCGTTTCGGCCGGATTATCCGTAAAGCTCACGTCGATATTCAGCATTTGCTGCCGGGAAAAACGGTAATTTCCGAGCGCTACGGTTTTCATCCGCTCGTTCAGGATGCGCAATCCCCAACCGTTATAATTGATGGGCGAAAGATACGTGTCTTTGATGTTGTACTTTCCTACGCCCACGAGCGTAGCCTCGTTCGTAGAACGAAGCTCTTTTTCATCCTCCGTTTGCGCCTGGAGAGAGGCGCAACAGAGGCAGAGCCATATCCAGAGCGATAAAGCTGCGTGTTTCATGCTTTTTTATTCGTCAAAAAGTTTCATCTGTCCGGTTATTTCGTCCAGGATGTCCGTATTGCTTTTGTTTTCGTCTTCTTCGCTTGCAATTTCCACATGGTCGGTGGTTGCCGCCGCTTCTTCCTGCGGGAACCGG
>DBGBSM010000324.1:0-2915 GCA_048468815.1 Parabacteroides sp. | reverse complement strand
CGCCCGAGGAGGCTCCCCCTACTCCGGCATGGCCGAACTGGTCGTACCGCTGCCTTTTGGTGGAATCGCTCAACACGTCGTACGCCTCGGCCGCTTCCTTGAATTTTTCTTCCGCTTCTTTGTTTCCAGGGTTCTTGTCAGGGTGAAATTGAATCGCTTTTTTCCGGTATGCCTTCTTAATTTCTTCGACGGTAGCCGTTTTGGCTACCCCCAGTACTTCGTAATAATCTCTTTTAGCCATCTTTGTTTACTTTGCTTATTCTCCCACCACTACCCTTGCATGCCGTATTACTTTATCGTTCAGGGTGTAACCGGTTTGCACGCAATCGAGCACTTTGCCTTTCAGGTCGTCGGAGGGAGCGGGCACGGTGGCCACGGCTTCGAACTCCTCCGTATCGAACGGGGTGCCGGGAGCGGCGTCGATGGGCTTCACTCCCTGTTGCGAGAGGTAGTTGGTAAATTTATTGTATATCAGTTCTACTCCTTCGGTGCAGGCGGCGATGTCGTCGGTGGAGCGGATATTTTTCAGGGCGCGCTCGAAATCGTCGACCACCGGCAGCAAGCCCACCAGCGTTTTTTCGCCTCCGTTTTTAATCAGCTCCGCCTTTTCGCGCAGGGTGCGTTTGCGGTAGTTATCGTACTCGGCCATCAAGCGGAGATACGAATCGTTCAGCTCGGCGCACTTCTTGTGGGCCTCGTCTAATTCCGCTGACACTTTGTCGGTTGCAGGCCCTTCGTCTGCCGTTGTTTCCGGCGCAGCCTGTTCATTTGTCATTTCATCCTGGGGCAACTGGGTTTCAGGCGTGGCATTTTCCTTTCCGGCCTGTTCCTTATTCTGTTTCATAAGCTATCTGTAGTTTTTTGTTACTATCTAATATACAAACACATGCAACAAATTGTTTCCGTCGCGCCGGACGTAATACACAATTTGTTGCCTGCTATCCGTTTATAAAGCAGCAAATATACTGCCAAAAGGGGAAGAATTTGTAAAAAGAGTGCTATTTATCGGGAGCTACTTCCGGCGTACGAGCCGGAACAGCCATTTCGGAACGTTTTTAAGTCCCCAGGTAAACAAAAACGGCGTGGCGATTTCGAGCGCGGTGGGCAGCATCTCTTTGGCCATCGCCAGATAATCGGAAATACCGTGTTTACCCGAATCCTTTCCTTTATCTTTATGAGGAAGTAACGATTTCTTAGCCGAGGTTTTGGTTTTCGGAAAAATCAGCGAAGACACACCCGAGAGCAACATGCTGCCGGCATGATCCTGAACATACGATAAGCCGTCGGTCATCTCATCCTCTTTCTTCATACACTCCAACCGAACCTGTTCTTTTTCAAAAATCAGCTTCTCCAGCGGTGTCCGTAATCTGTCGTTCATTTGATTCGTCCTTTTTATCGTCATGGGCCATCAAGGCGCCGATTACAACATTCAATATCTTTACCCGTAATTTATCTCTTACCAGCAGGATGATGCCGAAGCAGAGGATGTATATCCCGGCCACGATGCCGAAGCCGGCAGCCGTACTGTCCAGTAACTCACCCAGGAAAAACCCCAGCGCGATAAAGATAAATAATACGGAAAAAAAAGCCAGGAACAGCAGAACCACCCCGTACGCAAGGGTGGCGGTTAATTCGCCAACCCTTTCGTACGTACTGAGTTTCAGGAGTTCCAGCCTTAGCTTCACGTAAGCCGTCAGGTCGTCTTTCAGCTTACCGAAGATAGTTTCAGCATTATTCTCCATACAACAATTTACACTTATTCGATGATGTCCGCCGATTCGCCTTTTACCTTGGCAATCGCGTCTTTGATGCCGTCTTTCACTTTTCCGTAACCGTCGTTGATGGCATCCAGAATTTCGTCCTTTTTATCCGTAGATAAAACATACGTAACCGCAGCGCCTACAGCGGCACCGATCAGCAGACCTACTAATAAATTTCCATTTTTCATAACCTTTTGCTTTTAAGTTTCACTCAAATATAACTACTTTCACTTTACAATGGTTGTTTTGTTAACATTATTTTTTCAAACAGGGACGATATGTGCGTTTTCACGCTTCCGGAGCGGAATTCCGGGCCTTTTACAGCGGCTTGGCGAACTGCACGGCCGCCCAGTCGTTTTTCGACGTAACCCCGGCCGGAAGCAGCCCGTTGAGGCGGCACTCGGCTTCGATGGCGGGCGCGTCGTGCATATAAAAACCGCTCATAAACAGCCGGCCGCCGGGTTTGAGGCAGGCGGCATAGCGGCGGATGTCGTTCAGCAGGATATTGCGGTTGATATTGGCGAAAACCGCGTCGAACAGGCCGGCGCCTTCGAGCTGCTCCGCGCCGCCGAGCTTCACCTCGATGCCTTCCGCGCCGTTGATGCGGATGTTATCGAGCGCATTGGCGTACGCCCACTCGTCGATGTCGACGGCCACCACCCGCGAGCAGCCTTTCAGGGCGGCCAGAATAGCGAGCACGGCCGTGCCGCAGCCCATGTCGAGCAGCTCCTTGCCGGCCAAATCGAGCTTCAGCATTTCCGAAATCATCAGGAAGGTGGTTTCGTGGTTGCCGGTTCCGAAGGCCATGCGGGGGTCGATCACGATGTCGTACGGCAAGCCGGGCGTTTTTTCGTGGAACGAGGCGCGCACCTCGCATTCGTTGCCGATGCGGATGGGACGGAAATAGTTTTTTTCCCATTCTTCGTTCCAGTCGCGGCCGGGAACGAGCTCGGCGGTATAACGGAACTGCACGTTGTCGAGAGGGAAAAGCCGCAACTGTTCCCGGAGGCGTTTTTCGCTGTACGCTTTTTCGGGAATATAGGCGTCGAGCCCGTCGGCGCTTTCCGCAAAACTCTCGAAACCGGCTTCGCCCAACTCGGCCGCTAACACGTCGTTCACGATTTCGCTTTCTATCTCCGTTTCGTACCGGAAGCT
>DBGBSM010000323.1:0-7787 GCA_048468815.1 Parabacteroides sp. | reverse complement strand
CACTTAAAATCAGTCGGATTACTATTACTTCTCCAGGGTGTGTCCGGAGGGGCGGCGTACGCATCGCCGGCAGAAAAAGCGCCCGGTATGGAAATCACACAACAGAACTCGAGCTGTACCGGAGTGGTGAAAAACGAATCGGGCGAAACCGTTATCGGGGCGTCGGTAGTGGTAAAAGGTACCGCTAACGGTACGGTAACCGGCATAGACGGAGACTTTTCGCTGCGTAACATACCGAAAGGAAGCACCCTCGTTATTTCTTATTTAGGTTACCGCCCGCAGGAAATAAAATGGAACGGCGAGCCGCTCGGCATCCTGTTGAAGGAAGATACCCAGGCGTTAGACGAAGTAGTGGTGGTAGGTTACGGCTCGCAAAAAAAGGCGAACCTCACAGGTGCAGTCTCTTCGGTAAAGATGGACGAAGTAATCGGCAGCCGGCCGTTAACGCATGCGGCGGCGGCATTACAGGGTGCGGTTCCCGGTCTGCTCGTATCCAGTAACGGGAATGCGCCCGGCAAAAGCAAATCGTTCCAGATACGGGGCGCTTACTCGGTAGGTATCAAAAACGACGACGGCTCGTACGGAAGCTCGATAAAGCCCCTGGTGCTTATCGACAACGTGGAAGGCGACCTGGATATGATTAACCCGGAAGATATCGAAACGATTTCGGTATTCAAGGATGCGGCTTCGTCGGCTATTTACGGAGCGCGTGCCGCCGGGGGCGTGATTATGGTTACTACCAAGCGGCCGAAAGGGGCGGCGACGTTCCAGTTGAATTACAATAACAATTTCGCTTTCGCGAATGCCATGAACCTGCCGCGGCAGGCTTCGTTACCGGAGTATTTGCAGGCGTATTCGGATGCCGCCGGCGACCAGTTCTGGACGATGGGTTCGCCCAGCGTTCAAAAATGGCTGGGATACCTGGAGCAGTACCGCACCGATCCTTCATCGGTTCCGACCTCGGGCGACGGCATTTTCAAAGATACCGACGGCGCCGTATATTACCTGAACGAAAAAGACCTGGTGAACAACATGCTCGAAACCAGTTTCCAACAAACCCATAATCTTTCGGCAACCGGCGGAACAGACAAAATACGGTATCGCTTATCGGCCGGCTACGTAAGCAACGACGGGGTGCTGATTACGGATAAAGACCAGTATACGCGGCTGAACGTAAGCGGATTCCTTTCGGCCGACGTAACGAACTGGTTCACCCAGGAGGCTACATTCAGCTATGCCCACAGCAAAACATCGGAACCCAAATCGGCCCTGGGAGCCGTTTACTCTACCCGGCTGGCTTCCTTTTATCCGGAAGGGAATATGCCGGAAGGCATCTCGGACGCAGGTACCGATTTGCCGTTCTTCACTCCGTCGAACCAGGTACGGTGGAGCAACCCGGCCAAAACACTGAACGATAACCCGCGTATTTTTTTGAAATCCATACTGAAACCGTTCGAAGGCTTCCAGGTGGCTTTCGAGTACACGTTCGACAAGAACCTATACGATTACCATTGGTATTCGGGGA
Source organism: Parabacteroides sp. (assembly GCA_048468815.1). Taxonomy (GTDB): domain Bacteria; phylum Bacteroidota; class Bacteroidia; order Bacteroidales; family Tannerellaceae; genus Parabacteroides_B. The sequence continues at coordinate 6,262 of DBGBSM010000323.1, read as the reverse complement.
GCGTGGCTTACACCACCGTACAGGGCGGAAAAGACGTAACGCCTACCAACGATTACCTGCAAAAAATAAAACGGTACACCGACTACAACTCGATTAACCTGTACGGCACGTACGATTTTACCCTAGGCAAAGAAAAAGAACATGCGTTCAAGGTAATGGCCGGCTTTAACCAGGAATCGAGCTACCGGGAAACGATGGAAGCGCTTTCGTACGGGCAGGCGGTTATCGAGGTACCTTCGCTGGGCTCGGGTACGTCTACGCTGAAGGCCACCGATAAATACAACGAGTTCACGGTACGCGGCGGTTTTTTCCGGATAAATTACAATTACGCCGGCCGGTACTTGCTGGAGGTAAACGGGCGCTACGACGGTTCGTCGAAATTTCCGAAAAACTCGCGCTACGGATTCTTCCCGTCGGTTTCGGCAGGCTGGAACGTGGCGCAGGAGCGGTTTATGGAGCGCACGCAAAACTGGCTCGACGCGCTGAAGCTACGGGCCTCGTACGGCAGAATAGGCAACCAGAACGTACCGGCTTACTCGTTCATCCCGACCATGACGGTAAACAATAAATACAACGGCTGGGTAACGAACGGCAATTACGTAACGGCCATCACTTCCCTTCCGGCGCTGGTAAGTACCGATTTTACCTGGGAAAAAGTGGGTACCGTAAACGTAGGGCTCGATATTTCGATGCTAAGCAGCCGGTTTACGGGCACGTTCGACTGGTACCAGCGGAATACGAACGGGATGCTTGCGCCGGGCATGCAGCTTCCGGCACTGGTGGGTGCCGACGCTCCGTACCAGAACACGGCCGATATGCGTACCCGCGGTTGGGAACTGAGCCTGAACTGGCGCGACCGGATCGCCCGGGTGGGATACCGCATAGGCTTCAACTTGTCGGACAGCCGCTCGAAAATCGTGAAGTATAACAGCAACTCGTCGTACATCCTGAGCAGCCAGCGTACGAATGCGCTCACCGGCGGCACGTATACTTTCTGGGATTTCTACGAAGGGAAAGACCTGGGCGAGATATGGGGCTACGAAACCGACGGGTTTTACTCGGTAAACGACTTCGAAGACGCATCTTCGTGGAAACTGAAAGAAGGGGTAGCGGCTATCGACGGCTACAACCCGCGTCCGGGCGACGTGAAGTTCAAAAACCTGCGCGACGACGAACGGGGCGAAAACCTGATTTCGAGCGGTGACAACACCTTGACGAATCCGGGCGACCGCAAGGTAATCGGAAACAACACGCCGCGCTACCTGTACGGTATCACGTTAGGGGCCGATTACAAGGGCTTCGACCTGAGCGTGTTCTTGCAAGGAACGGGAAAGCGCGATGCATGGCTGGCCAATACCCTCACCTTTCCGCTGTATTCCGATTTCAAGTTCATCCCGCTGTACGAAGGGCTGGGCAATTACTGGAAGCCGGCCGATGCGGCCAACGGCGACTACACGTGCGCCAATCCGGGCGCCGAGTTTCCGCGCATCTACGGCAATTACGGCAACCAGGGTTCGAACTACCGCCAGTCGGACAAGTACCTCTCGGACGCCTCGTACCTGCGTATCAAGAACGTAACGCTTACCTACACGTTTCCGAAGCAGTGGATGTCGCGCATAGCCATGTCGCAACTCCGGATGTTCGTCAGCGTGGAAAACCTGGCTACGTTTTCTTCGTTGCCCAAAGGTATCGACCCGGAAACGCTGGAGTGGAATTACCCTGCATTCCGTACCGTATCGTTCGGCCTCAATCTTACTTTATAAGCCGGTGCCGGTGCCTATCCAATGAAACTGACATCCGTTCCGGCCGTATGCACCGGGCAGCGAACATGCGGATGGCAATTAACTCGAATATCAAAAATAAAACGATATACAAATGAAAAAGTTACTTATAGGTATAGCCGTACTTTCGGGCGTGGTATTTTCGGGCTGCAACGACAGCTTCCTGGATAAAGAGCCCGTTACGGACCTCACAGAAAAAAACGCCTTTAACTCGTACGACAACTTCAAAACGTTTATGTGGCCTTGCTACGAGATGTTTACCGATAATACGATTCGCACTTCGCTGAACGGCTGGGGACAGAACGGCCAATACAAAGGCGACATGGATGCGGGCTACATGGAGCAGAAATACGAAAGCGGATACAACCAGTTCGCTTACCGAACCGTAGCGAGCGCCGCCACGGGTAACGGATGGGATTTCAAATCGTTTATCCGCCGCATCAACCTTATGCTTGCACATATCGACGGCTCACAAATGAAGGAAAACGAAAAAGACCACTGGCGCGCCGTAGGTTACTTTTTCCATTCGTACTGGTACATGGAGCTAATCGACCGTTTCGGCGATGTCCCCTGGGTAGATACGGTGTTGCAGGAAGACTCGCCCGAGGCTTACGGGAAACGCGAAAACCGGATGACGGTGGCCGACAGGGTGCTGGAACGGCTGCAATGGGCCGAGCAACACATCGGCGACTTTACTGCAACCGACGGCGAAAACACGATTAACCGCGATTGCGTACGGGCCGCTCTTTCGCGTTTCACCCTGCGCGAAGGCACATGGCGCAAGTATCACGAGCTGGGGGATTACGAAAAATACCTGAACGAGTGCGTACGGGTATCGGAATTGCTGATAAACGACTATCCGGCTCTTTACCAGGGTACCGACGGGCAGCCGGCAGCGGGATACGGCGAGATGTGGACCACCGAGAACCTGGCGTCTGTTCCGGGCATCATTCTTTACAAATCGTATGTAGAGGATATCAACCCCCACGGAGCTTGCTACATCGAGCATACCTCGTCGCACCACGTGGAGATGAACCAGCAAACGGTGGATTTATACCTGATGAAGAACGGCAAACCTATCCTGAACAATGCCTCCGGATACCACGGAAACGCCGACATGTACGCCGTATTCCGCGACCGCGACCCGCGTTTATACCATACGGTGATTCCGCCGTATAAAGTAAAAGCCGCCAAAGGCGACTATCCCACCTGGTCGTATACGAGCAACGCCGCCGACCGCGAGTATATCGACATCCTGGGGGCGAACGCTTCGTGCAGCAACCCGGGTATCGGGATGAAACGGCTTCCGGGGCAGAACTGGAGCGCCTCGCTGGTTCCGGAAATCCCCCGCTTAGGCACCGGCGCGTTCGTTACCTGCCGCTCCGGGTATTATGTATGGAAAAACTGGGACAACTGGGAAACCAACTTCAACAACGGCAACCTGAATACGGCCGACAAACCTGTTTTCAAAATCGAAGAGGTGCTCTTGAACGAGGCGGAAGCCCGATTCGAATTGGGGGCGTTCGACCAAGACGTGGCCGACCGTACGATTAATAAACTGCGCGACCGGGCGGGAATCGCCCGGATGAAAGTGGCGGAAATCGACGACGGGTTCGACCCGGCCCGGGGAAAATACTACCCGAAAGGCAACGAAGCGGGCATTACGGTAGACCCGGTTCTGTGGGAAATCCGGCGCGAGCGGATTATCGAACTGATGGGCGAAGGGTTCGGCTTTTACGATATACGCCGCTGGCGCATGGCTCCCTGGTTCGTGAACCGGGCAGCAACGGGGCTGTGGATGAAAAAGGAAGAGGCGGTAAAGAATGGGATGACGCTGTATAATCCGGCCACCGGATACTCGGACGGCACCCAGGGCTCGCTTGCGGAAGGATACTTGTATCTTTTCAACGACCCGCTGAAAGAAGGGAAAGGCTGGCAGGAAAAATATTATTTGTACCAGGTTCCTACAACCGAAATCCTGCTGAATCCGGAGCTGGAGCAGAATCCGGGCTGGTAACCGGTCGCCACAAACAGCGCACCCAGCGCACACCGGCGGTAATGCCGGGCACAGGGATAGGGATACCTTCGCCCCCCTATTCTCTGTGCCTGTTTTTACAGCGCTTTTACGTAGACAAGCCGGTAATAACCCAGGCGGTGCCGTTTCGGGGAAACCCAACCGTTAGCGTTTACAGCTTGCCTGGCCGATACGTTGCCGCGAAACTTTTTTTGCCGTTTGCGTATTTTTCGGTAAATTGCACCTCTTTCGGCATCGACACTCTATTACTAAATCAATACACAGCATGAAAAATCGAACTTTTTTGCTTTTGGGCGGCGGAATGGTACTTGCCTCGGCGGGTATGTACGCGCAAAAAACAGCCAAGCCCAACATCCTCTACATCATGTGCGACGACATGGGCTACGGCGACCTGGGTTGCTACGGGCAACCGTACATCCGCACCCCGAATATCGACGGCATGGCGAAGGAAGGAATGCGTTTTACGCAGGCTTACGCCGGAAGCCCGGTAAGCGCTCCGTCGCGCGCTTCGTTTATGACCGGGCAACATTCCGGGCACTGCGAAGTGCGCGGCAATAAGGAATACTGGCGCAACGCCCCCATCGTGATGTACGGCGATAACGAGGAATATGCCGTGGTAGGGCAGCACCCGTACGACCCGGAACATGTCGTTATTCCCGAAATCATGAAAGACAACGGCTATACCACCGGGATGTTCGGCAAATGGGCCGGCGGATACGAAGGCTCGGTTTCAACGCCCGACAAACGGGGCATCGACGAGTTTTACGGATATATCTGCCAGTTCCAGGCGCACCTGTATTATCCTAATTTCCTGAACCGGTACAGCAAGGCGCTGGGCGACACGGGAGTAGTACGAGTGGTGATGGAAAAGAATATCGAGCATCCGATGTTCGGCAAGGAGTATTTCGAGCGTTCGCAGTACTCGGCCGACCTGATTCACGAAGAGGCAATGAAGTGGCTCGACAAACAAGACGGCAAGCAGCCTTTCTTCGGTATCTTTACCTACACCCTGCCGCATGCCGAGCTGGCGCAACCCGAAGACTCGATACTTACCAGTTACCAGAAGAAGTTTTTCGAAGATAAAACGTGGGGCGGTCAAGAAGGTTCGCGCTACAATGCTTCCGTGCATACGCACGCCCAGTTCGCGGGGATGATTACGCGGCTCGACGCGTATGTGGGCGAGGTGTTGGAAAAACTGAAGGAGAAAGGGCTTGACGAGAATACGCTCGTAATCTTTACCAGCGACAACGGCCCGCACGAAGAGGGGGGCGCCGACCCGACTTTCTTCGGGCGCGACGGGAAACTGCGCGGATTGAAACGCCAGTGTTACGAAGGGGGCATCCGCATTCCGTTTATCGTTCGCTGGCCGGGTAACGTGCCGGCCGGCACGGTTAACGACCATGCGTTTGCGTTTTACGACCTGATGCCTACGTTCTGCGACGTAATCGGGGTGAAGAATTACATCAAGAAATACGGGAACAAGAAGAAAAAACCGGCGGATTACTTCGACGGCATTTCCATTTATCCTACTTTGGTAGGACAGGAAGGGCAGCAAAAGCACGATTTCCTGTACTGGGAATTCGACGAAACCGACCAGATCGGCGTACGGATGGGCGACTGGAAGATGGTGGTGAAGAAGGGTAAACCGTTCTTGTATAACTTGGCAACAGACATTCACGAAGATAACGACGTGGCGGCCGCACATCCCGACATCGTGCAACAGATGAAGGAAATTATCCGGACGCAGCATACGCCGAACCCGCACTTCTCGGTAACGTTGCCGAAGTTCGAGTAAACGAAAAGGTCGTATTGGCTCATGAATTTAGTTTTCGACGGCTGTGAAAAGTTCTTTTCATAATTATGAAAAGTTCTTTTGATAACTATGAAAAGTTCTTTTGACAGCTGTGAAAAGTTCTTGCCACGACCATCGGTGACCTCTCCTGAAAACAGTTTACGGATTAAACACTTATTACTAAACTCAATTTACGAAACAAAATTTAAAACGCCATTTCGGTTTACACTTCTGCCGCTTATTCCTGTTCAGGCTTTACACCCGCCTCTCTCAGGCGCCAAGTAAGGCAAAGTTAGTGAGTAAACCCTGCCGCGCCAAACAACTCATCGCTCTGGGAACGCCCGAGCGGCAAGAGAGTGGAGCCCCACTCCCGACGAGCGTCTGTTTTTATGGATAAACACCTTGAGTATCCTTGAGCGACGGATAGTAATTCTTCCACTTTCTTTCCAATGGGCCTGCTTACCTATAGGCTTGCTCCGGCGTTAACCAATTATTGCCGGCATGAGGACGCTCCTTGTTATAAAACTCATTGGCACCGGTCAATACCTGGCGCACTGCCCACTCATTATTAAACCGGTAAAGAGACAACCATTCCTGTTTCAGGATACCATTAACGCGCTCGGCCACTGCGTTTTCAAGCGGATCGCCGTGCTC